>NZ_JBEXGN010000007.1:0-181216 GCF_040607345.1 Streptomyces sp. NPDC005302 | reverse complement strand
ACTCCGGGCTCCCGCCCCTCCGGGCTCCCGCCCCTCCGGGCTCCCGCCCCTCCGGGCTCCCGCCCCTCCGGGCTCCCGCCCCTCCGGGCTCCCGCCACCCCCCGGTGCCCGGTCCACCCCGCGCCCGCGGCGCTCGCCCCGCCCGGCCGGGACGGTGCTGATGTCGCAGGGGAGCCCGGTGCCTGATGGGGCCGTCGGTTCGCACGGGTAGCCTTGCCGCCCGTGACCGCAACCCTCATCTGGATCCTCGTCGCGCTCGTCGCGATCGGCCTCTACCTGAGCTGGACCGCCGGACGGCTGGACCGTCTGCACGCCCGGATCGACGCCGCCCGTGCCGCCCTCGACGCGCAGTTGCTGCGCCGGGCCTCCGTGGCGCAGGAACTGGCCACCTCCGGAGTGCTCGACCCGGCCGCCTCGATCGTGCTCTACGAAGCGGCCCACGCGGCCCGGCAGGCCGAGGAAGAACAGCGTGAGGTGGCCGAGAGCGAGTTGAGCCAGGCCCTTCGGGCGGTGTTCGGGGAGGCCCAGCAGGTCGAGGCGGTGCGCGAGGTGCCCGGCGGCGAGGAGGCGGCCGGTGAGCTGGCCCAGGCCGTCCGGCGGGTGCCGATGGCCCGTCGCTTCCACAACGACGCCGTACGGGCCGCCCGCGCCCTGCGCCGCCACCGCAAGGTCCGCTGGTTCCGGCTCGCCGGCCACGCTCCCTTCCCGATGGCCTTCGAGATGGACGACGAGCCCCCGATCGCCCTGGCGGACCGCCCCACCAGCTGAAACCGCCGCCCGATCCGGCGAAACGAGCCCGGAAGGAGCCCGGGACGAGCCCGGGAGGAGCCGCGGGAAGGGGCCGGTCGCGGGCAAAACGATCCACCGCGTCCCCATTGGCCCTTGCAGTGGACTGGTCCCCTCACGTTTCCTCGAAAGCGCATAAGCCCTCTTTCACCCAGCGAGGTCATCCGTGTCCAGCACGCTCTCCAACTCCGCCCAGTCCGAGAACACCGCGATCGGTACCGCCCGTGTCAAGCGCGGCATGGCCGAGCAGCTCAAGGGCGGCGTGATCATGGACGTGGTCAACGCCGAGCAGGCGAAGATCGCCGAGGATGCCGGCGCCGTGGCCGTCATGGCCCTGGAGCGGGTCCCCGCCGACATCCGCAAGGACGGCGGCGTGGCCCGTATGTCGGACCCGAACATGATCGAGGAGATCATCGAGGCGGTCTCCATCCCGGTGATGGCCAAGTCGCGCATCGGCCACTTCGTCGAGGCCCAGGTGCTGCAGTCCCTCGGCGTCGACTACATCGACGAGTCCGAGGTCCTCACCCCGGCCGACGAGGTCAACCACTCCGACAAGTGGGCCTTCACGACCCCCTTCGTCTGCGGTGCCACCAACCTGGGCGAGGCGCTGCGCCGCATCGCCGAGGGCGCGGCCATGATCCGCTCCAAGGGCGAGGCCGGCACCGGCAACGTCGTCGAGGCCGTCCGCCACCTGCGCCAGATCAAGAACGAGATCGCCAAGCTGCGCGGCTTCGACAACAACGAGCTGTACGCGGCCGCCAAGGAACTGCGCGCCCCGTACGAGATCGTCAAGGAGGTCGCCGAGCTCGGCAAGCTCCCGGTCGTGCTGTTCTCCGCCGGTGGTGTCGCCACCCCCGCGGACGCCGCGCTCATGCGCCAGCTCGGCGCCGAGGGCGTCTTCGTCGGGTCCGGCATCTTCAAGTCCGGCGACCCGGCCAAGCGCGCCGCCGCCATCGTGAAGGCCACCACCTTCTTCGACGACCCGAAGATCATCGCGGACGCGTCCCGCAACCTCGGCGAGGCCATGGTCGGCATCAACTGCGACACCCTCCCCGAGACCGAGCGCTACGCCAACCGCGGCTGGTAGTCACCCATGAACACTCCTGACACCCCTGTGATCGGTGTTCTGGCCCTGCAGGGCGACGTACGGGAGCACCTCATCGCCCTGGCCGCGGCGGACGCCGTGGCCAGGCCGGTGCGACGCCCCGAGGAACTCGCCGAGATCGATGGGCTGGTCATTCCCGGCGGGGAGTCCACCACCATCTCCAAGCTGGCCGTCCTCTTCGGGGTGATGGACCCGCTCCGCGCGCGCGTGCGCGATGGCATGCCCGTCTACGGATCCTGCGCCGGCATGATCATGCTGGCCGACAAGATCCTCGACCCGCGCTCGGGCCAGGAGACCGTCGGCGGGATCGACATGATCGTGCGCCGTAACGCCTTCGGACGCCAGAACGAGTCCTTCGAGGCGGCGGTCGACGTCCGGGGCGTCGAGGGCGATCCTGTAGAGGGCGTCTTCATCCGCGCCCCCTGGGTCGAGTCCGTGGGCGCCGAGGCAGAGGTGCTGGCCGAGCACGAGGGCCACATCGTCGCCGTCCGTCAGGGCAACGCGCTCGCCACGTCGTTCCACCCGGAGCTGACCGGCGACCACCGCGTGCACGGTCTGTTCGTCGACATGGTGCGCGCGAACCGGACAGCGACGTCCTTGTAGGATCTGGGGGTCCCCTCAGGCTCCGCAAGCCCGGGGGAGTTCGTCCAGGTTGGGTTACGCGAGGGAGACAGGCAGATGTCCGGCCACTCTAAATGGGCTACGACGAAGCACAAGAAGGCCGTGATCGACGCCAAGCGCGGCAAGCTCTTCGCGAAGATGATCAAGAACATCGAAGTCGCGGCCCGTACCGGTGGCGCGGACGTGTCCGGCAACCCGACGCTGTTCGACGCCATCCAGAAGGCCAAGAAGAGCTCGGTCCCGAACAAGAACATCGACTCCGCGGTCAAGCGCGGAGCCGGTCTCGAAGCCGGTGGCGCCGACTACGAGACGATCATGTACGAGGGTTACGGCCCCAACGGTGTCGCGGTGCTCATCGAGTGCCTCACCGACAACCGCAACCGCGCCGCCTCGGACGTCCGCGTCGCCATGACCCGCAACGGCGGGAACATGGCCGACCCGGGCTCCGTCTCGTACCTCTTCAACCGCAAGGGCGTCATCATCGTCCCCAAGGGCGAGCTGGGCGAGGACGACGTCCTCGGTGCCGTCCTCGACGCGGGTGCCGAAGAGGTCAACGACCTCGGCGAGACCTTCGAGGTCATCTCCGAGGCCACCGACCTGGTCGCGGTGCGCACCGCGCTCCAGGAGGCCGGCATCGACTACGACTCCGCCGACGCCAACTTCGTCCCGACCATGCAGGTCGAGCTCGACGAGGACGGTGCCCGGAAGATCTTCAAGCTGATCGACGCCCTGGAGGACAGCGACGACGTGCAGAACGTCTTCGCCAACTTCGACGTCAGCGACGAGGTCATGGAGAAGGTCGACGCCTGAGGCTCGTACCGAGCGACGGGCCGACGGGACACACACCCGTCGGCCCGTCGCTTTGTCGGTGCCACCCGATAGCCTGCACGAACAGGCGAACCGAGGAGGGGCCGGCGTGCGCGTGCTGGGGGTTGACCCGGGGTTGACCCGGTGCGGTGTCGGGGTGGTCGAGGGAGTCGCGGGCCGGCCCCTGACCATGTGCGGCGTCGGCGTCGTCCGCACCCCGGCGGACGCCGAGCTGGGCCTGCGCCTGGTCGCCGTCGAGCAGGGCATCGAGCAGTGGCTCGACGAGTACCGGCCCGAATTCGTCGCCGTGGAGCGGGTGTTCAGCCAGCACAACGTCCGTACGGTCATGGGCACCGCCCAGGCCAGTGCCGTCGCGATGCTCTGCGCCGCCCGGCGCGGCATCCCGGTCGCCCTGCACACACCGAGCGAGGTCAAGGCCGCCGTCACCGGCAGCGGACGCGCGGACAAGGCTCAGGTCGGCGCCATGGTCACCCGGCTGCTCCGGCTCGACGCGCCCCCCAAGCCCGCCGACGCCGCCGACGCCCTCGCGCTCGCCATCTGCCACATCTGGCGCGGCCCCGCCAAGAACCGCCTCCAGCAGGCCGCCGACACGAACGGACAGCACCAGGCCGTCGCGCAGAACCGACTGCAGCAGGCGGTCGCCGCGCACGCCTCACGCCAAGCCTCGAAAGGCCGTACCGCATGATCGCCTTCGTCAGCGGCCCGGTGGCCGCCCTCGCCCCCGACTCCGCCGTGGTCGAGGTCGGCGGCATCGGGATCGCCGTCCAGTGCTCGCCCAACACGCTGGCCGGGCTCCGCATGGGCCGGGAGACCAAGCTCGCCACCTCCCTCGTCGTCCGCGAGGACTCCCTCACGCTGTACGGCTTCGTCGACGACGACGAGCGTCAGGTCTTCGAGCTGCTCCAGACCGCGAGCGGTGTCGGTCCGCGCCTGGCCCAGGCGATGCTCGCCGTGCACAGCCCGGACGCCCTGCGCCGCGCCGTGTCCACCGGAGACGAGAAGGCGCTCGTCGCCGTCCCCGGCATCGGCAAGAAGGGTGCGCAGAAGCTGCTGCTGGATCTGAAGGACCGGCTCGGCGAACCCCTCGGCACCGGTGGCCCGGCCATCGGCACGGCGGTCACCGCCGGCTGGCGCGAGCAGCTGCACGCCGCGCTCATCGGTCTCGGATACGCGACCCGCGAGGCCGACGAGGCGGTCTCCGCCGTCGCGCCGCAGGCCGAGGCCGCCGAGGGCGCTCCCCAGGTCGGCCAGCTCCTCCGGGCGGCCCTGCAGACACTCAACCGGGCCCGCTGAGGACCCGGGCCGCCGTTGCCGGCCCCCGTCGCGGGGTGACCGTGCCCGCCCGACCGCCGACCGCCCCACCACCACGAGACCGCGAGGCACCACCGATGAACTGGGACGACACGACCGACGAAGCCGCCGCGGAGCGGTTGGTGGGATCTGTCGCCGACCGTGAGGACCAGGCCGTCGAGGCCGCCCTGCGCCCCAAGGACCTCGACGAGTTCATCGGACAGGAGAAGGTCCGCGAACAGCTCGACCTGGTCCTGCGGGCCGCACGCGCGCGGGGAGCCACCGCGGACCACGTGCTCCTGTCCGGAGCCCCCGGCCTCGGCAAGACCACCCTCTCCATGATCATCGCGGCCGAGATGGGCGCCCCCATCCGCATCACCAGCGGCCCCGCCATCCAGCACGCCGGAGACCTCGCCGCGATCCTCTCCTCCCTCCAGGAGGGCGAGGTCCTGTTCCTGGACGAGATCCACCGCATGTCCCGGCCCGCCGAGGAGATGCTGTACATGGCGATGGAGGACTTCCGCGTCGACGTCATCGTCGGCAAGGGCCCCGGCGCCACCGCCATCCCCCTGGAGCTGCCCCCCTTCACCCTGGTCGGCGCCACCACGCGCGCGGGACTGCTGCCGCCGCCGCTGCGCGACCGCTTCGGCTTCACCGCGCACATGGAGTTCTACGGGCCCGCCGAGCTGGAGCGCGTCATCCACCGCTCCGCCGGCCTCCTCGACCTGGAGATCGGCACGGAGGGCGCCGCGGAGATCGCCGGCCGCTCCCGCGGCACGCCCCGTATCGCCAACCGCCTGCTGCGCCGCGTGCGCGACTACGCGCAGGTCAAGGCCGACGGGATCATCACCCGGGAGATCGCCGCGGCCGCTCTCAAGGTCTACGAGGTCGACGCGCGGGGCCTGGACCGGCTCGACCGCGGTGTCCTCGAGGCGCTCCTCAAGCTGTTCGGCGGCGGTCCGGTGGGTCTGTCCACACTCGCGGTCGCCGTGGGGGAGGAGCGTGAGACCGTGGAGGAGGTCGCCGAGCCCTTCCTCGTACGGGAGGGACTCCTGGCCCGTACTCCCCGTGGCCGGGTGGCGACACCCGCGGCATGGGCGCATCTCGGCCTCACACCGCCTCGCACGTCGGCGGGCGGAAAGGGACAACAGGACCTGTTCGGGGCGTGACGGCGCGCACAGGGGCCGGCCCAGGAACCCCGGTGCCATGTTGAGCGTTGTTCCCTGAGCGCGGACTCGCTTAGACTCCGCCGATGCCGCCCTTGCCGACGGCATACATACCCCCATCCAGCAGGCCGCTCACCATGTGCGGTCGAAGAAGGAAGTTCCGACCCGTGAGTCTCGTGACCCTCCTCCCGTTCATCGTGCTCATCGGGGCCATGTTCCTGATGACCCGCTCGGCCAAGAAGAAGCAGCAGCAGGCGGCTTCCATGCGCAACGAGCTGCAGCCCGGCTCCGGCGTGCGCACGATCGGTGGCATGTACGCCACGGTCAAGGAGGTCAACGAGGAGACGCTCCTCCTCGACGCGGCCCCGGGTGTGGAGCTGCTCTTCGCGAAGAACGCGATCGGCGCCGTCCTCACGGACGACGAGTACAACCGCATCGTGCACGGCATCGAGCACGACCTGAAGGCCGACGGCAGCTACGTGCCCGACGACGCCTCCTCCCTCACCGAGACCGACGAGCCCGCCGCCGACGCCTCTTCCGACGCCTCCGACGACAAGCCCCTCGACCTCGGCAAGAAGGACGCGCCCGTGGCGCCCGCCGACGAGGTCGCCGAGGCGAAGGCCGACCAGGCCGCCGACGTCGACGCGAGCGAGCCGAAGAAGACCGACGGCGAGGCCGACGCGAAGTAGTCACGACCCGGGAGCGCGGCGCGACCCGCTCGCACTCCGCACCTCCCGGGACGTGCTGTTCTCGCACGGAGTCCCGACACCATGGCATGGCCGTTCACGCGCTCACCCGGCGCAGGGCGGCCCGAGAGGGAGTACGAGAAGGTGGCAGCACCGAAGAAGGGCCGGAGCGCCGGTGGCCAGAGCAGGCCGGGGCGCGCGCTGGTCCTGATCCTGATCGCCATCGCGGCGCTCACCGGGGGAATGTTCGCCTCCGGACACACCACTCCGCGTCTCGGCATCGACCTCGCCGGCGGCACGAGCATCACGCTCACGGCGAAGAACGAGCCCGGCCAGCCCAACGCGATCAACAAGACCAACATGGACACCGCGGTCGACATCATGAACCGCCGTGTCAACGGTCTCGGTGTGTCCGAGGCCGAGGTGCAGACCCAGGGATCCGACAACATCATTGTCAACATCCCCAAGGGCACGAACTCGAAGCAGGCCCGCGAGCAGGTCGGCACCACGGCCAAGCTCTACTTCCGCCCCGTGCTGGCCACCGAGGCCTCCGGCGCCGCCGCGTCGGCCACCCCGTCGCCGAGCACGTCGAGCGGCTCCAAGGCCACCGACAAGGCCACGGACAAGGCCACGGACAAGGCGACCGACAAGGCGACCTCGTCCTCGTCGTCCTCCGTGACGCCGTCGGACAGCGCCACCTCCCAGGGCCGCGCGGTCACCGACGCCCTGAAGGCGGACTCCAGCCCCTCGGCCTCCGCGAGCGCGACCGGCTCCGCCGCCGCCACGCCCACGCCGAGCGGCAGCGTGGATCCCGCGACCGCCAAGCTGGAAGCCGCGTACACCAAGCTCGACTGCACCAAGAAGGCCGACCGCGCCACCGCCGGTGACGGTGTCAAGCCGACCGAGCCGACGGTCGCCTGTGGTGAGGACTCGCCGGGGCAGTGGTCCAAGTACGTGCTCGGCCCGGCTGAGGTCGCCGGTACGGACATCAAGAAGTCCGGCGCCGTCTTCGACACCCAGAGTGCCGCGGGCTGGAAGGTCACCATGGACTTCACGTCCGGTGGCTCCAAGAAGTTCGCCGCCATCACCGGCAAGCTCGCCCAGCAGCAGCAGCCGCAGAACCAGTTCGCCATCGTCCTCGACGGTGAGGTCGTCTCCGCCCCCTCGGTCGCCCAGTCGCTGAGCGGCAGCGCCGAGATCTCCGGGTCCTTCACCCAGACCGAGGCGCAGGACCTGGCCAACATGCTGAACTACGGCGCGCTGCCGCTCAGCTTCAAGGAGTCCAGCGTCACCACGGTGACCGCCGCGCTCGGTGGCGAGCAGCTGCACGCCGGTCTGATCGCCGGCGCCATCGGCCTCGCCCTGGTCGTCATCTACCTGGTGATCTACTACCGGGGTCTGTCGGCCATCGCCATCGCCTCGCTGCTCGTCTCCGCCATCCTCACGTACGTGCTGATGGCGCTGCTCGGCCCGGCGATCGGCTTCGCGCTGAACCTCCCGGCCGTCTGCGGCGCGATCGTCGCGATCGGTATCACAGCGGACTCGTTCATCGTGTTCTTCGAACGCATCAGGGACGAGATCCGCGAGGGCCGCACCCTGCGCCCCGCCGTCGAGCGCGCCTGGCCGCGCGCCCGGCGCACCATCCTGGTCTCCGACTTCGTGTCGTTCCTCGCCGCGGCGGTGCTCTTCATCGTCACCGTCGGCAAGGTCCAGGGCTTCGCGTTCACCCTCGGTCTGACCACCGTGCTGGACGTCGTCGTCGTGTTCTTCTTCACGAAGCCGCTGATGACGCTCCTCGCCCGCAAGCACTTCTTCGCGAGCGGCCACCCCTGGTCCGGCCTCGACCCGAAGCGACTGGGCGCCAAGCCGCCGCTGCGCCGTACCCGTCGCCCCTCCGCCCCCGTCGACACGAAGGAGGCGTGAGATGTCGAAACTCGGCACCCTCGGCGCCCGACTGCACCGCGGCGAGATCGGCTACGACTTCGTCGGCAAGCGCAAGATCTGGTACGCCGTCTCGATCCTGATCACCATCACGGCCATCCTCGGCCTGACGGTGCGGGGCCTGAACATGGGCATCGAGTTCCAGGGCGGCGCCGTCTTCACCACCGAGAAGAGCAGCATCTCGGTGAGCCAGGCGGAGACCTTCGCGGAAGACGCCTCGGGCCACGACGCGGTCGTCCAGAAGCTCGGCAACGGCGGACTGCGTGTCCAGATCGCCGGCATCGACACCGACAAGTCGGACACGATCAAGGAACAGCTCGCCAAGGACCTCGGCGTCGACTCGGAGAAGATCAACGCCGACCTGGTGGGCCCCAGCTGGGGTGACCAGATCGCCAACAAGGCCTGGGAAGGCCTGGCGATCTTCATGGTCCTGGTCGTGATCTACCTGGCCATCGCCTTCGAGTGGCGCATGGCCATCGCCGCCCTGGTCGCCCTGATCCACGACATCACCATCACGGTCGGCATCTACGCCCTGGTGGGCTTCGAGGTCACACCGGGCACGGTGATCGGTCTGCTCACGATCCTCGGTTACTCGCTCTACGACACGGTCGTCGTCTTCGACAGCCTCAAGGAGCAGACGAAGGACATCACCAAGCAGACCCGCTGGACCTACAGCGACGTCGCCGACCGCTCGATCAACGGCACGCTGGTGCGTTCCATCAACACCACGGTGGTCGCGCTGCTGCCGGTCGCCGGCCTGCTGTTCATCGGCGGCGGCGTGCTCGGCGCGGGCATGCTGAACGACATCTCGCTGTCGCTGTTCGTCGGCCTCGCGGCCGGTGCGTACTCCTCGATCTTCATCGCCACGCCGCTCGTCGCCGACCTCAAGGAGCGCGAGCCGCAGATGAAGGCGCTGCGCAAGCGCGTCCTCGCCAAGCGGGCGCAGGCAGCGGCCAAGGGCGAGTCCCTGGAGCCGCAGGCCACCGAGGCGTCGTACGACGACGAGGAGCCCGAGGACGTCGCACCCGCGGTCGTCGGTCCCCGCAACCAGCCCTCGTCGCGCGCCCGCGGCCGTGGCCGTCCCTCGGGGAAGCGCCGATGACCGGTATCGAGGAGCTGCTGTCCAGCCGTATCCGTGACGTGGCGGACTACCCGGAGCCGGGCGTGATGTTCAAGGACATCACCCCGCTCCTGGCCGACCCGGCCGCGTTCGGCGCGCTGACCGACGCCCTGGCGGACGTCGCGACCCGCACCGGAGCCACCAAGATCGTCGGTCTGGAGGCGCGGGGGTTCATCCTCGGCGCCCCGGTCGCCGTGCGTGCCGGGCTCGGCTTCATCCCCGTGCGCAAGGCGGGCAAGCTCCCCGGAGCGACCCTCTCGCAGGCGTACGACCTGGAGTACGGCTCCGCCGAGATCGAGGTGCACGCCGAGGACCTCAGCGCGGGCGACCGCGTGCTGGTCGTCGACGACGTCCTCGCCACCGGCGGCACCGCCGAGGCCTCGCTGCAGCTCATCCGCCGCGCGGGCGCCGAGGTCGCGGGCGTCGCCGTGCTGATGGAGCTGGGCTTCCTGGGCGGCCGCGGCCGCCTGGAGCCGGCGCTGGCCGGAGCTCCGCTGGAGGCGCTGCTCACGATCTGAGCGCCCTTCGCGGGCCCCGGGAGGAAAGTCCCGGGCAAGCCCGCCGAAAGGCCTGAGACACCCGCAGGACACCATGGAGGCGGGCCCCGGAGGAATCCGGAGCCCGCCTTCGGCGTTCCCGCAGTACAAGGCGGTCCCGGCGGCCGGCAGAGAGTCCTGCGCCCGGGATCGCTACCATGGGGTTTCCGGAGCCTGACCGGGGGACCCGGAACGCGCACGAGGAGCCCTCTTGCCAGACGAGGCCCAGCCACTCGCCCCCAGTGCGGAACGCCTGGGAGGAACCGCCTCCACGAAGCCCGAGCCCGCCTCGGGCCCCGCGGAGAAGCCCGCCGAGAACGCCGCGAGCGGGCCGGTCGAGCACGCCCAGTCCGCACCGGACGACACGGCGGCCGAGCAGCCACGTCCCAAGCCGGCTCCCCCCGAGCGCACCGAGAACACCCCGGCGGTCCGCCCCGCGGCAGGCCAGGCCGCCCGCACCGGCGGCTCCTCCAACCGCGTCCGTGCCCGCCTGGCCCGGCTCGGCGTCCAGCGTTCGAACCCGTACAACCCGGTTCTGGAACCGCTGCTGCGGACCGTGCGCAGCCACGATCCCAAGATCGAGACGGCCACGCTGCGGCAGATCGAGAACGCCTACCAGGTCGCCGAGCGCTGGCACCGCGGGCAGAAGCGCAAGAGCGGCGACCCGTACATCACGCACCCGCTCGCCGTCACCACCATCCTCGCCGAGCTGGGCATGGACCCGGCGACCCTGATGGCCGGCCTCCTGCACGACACCGTCGAGGACACCGAGTACGGCCTGGACACCCTCAAGCGGGACTTCGGCGACCAGGTCGCCCTGCTCGTCGACGGCGTCACCAAGCTCGACAAGGTCAAGTTCGGTGAGGCCGCGCAGGCCGAGACCGTGCGCAAGATGGTCGTCGCCATGGCCAAGGACCCCCGCGTCCTGGTCATCAAGCTCGCCGACCGCCTGCACAACATGCGCACCATGCGCTATCTCAAGCGGGAGAAGCAGGAGAAGAAGGCGCGCGAGACCCTGGAGATCTACGCGCCGCTCGCCCACCGCCTGGGCATGAACACCATCAAGTGGGAGCTGGAGGACCTCGCCTTCGCGATCCTCTACCCCAAGATGTACGACGAGATCGTGCGTCTGGTCGCCGAGCGCGCCCCCAAGCGCGACGAGTACCTCGCCATAGTGACCGACGAGGTCCAGTCCGACCTGCGCGCGGCGCGCATCAAGGCGACGGTCACCGGCCGCCCGAAGCACTACTACAGCGTCTACCAGAAGATGATCGTCCGCGGCCGTGACTTCGCGGAGATCTACGACCTGGTGGGCATCCGCGTCCTCGTGGACACGGTCCGCGACTGCTACGCGGCACTCGGCACCGTGCACGCGCGATGGAACCCGGTCCCCGGCCGGTTCAAGGACTACATCGCGATGCCCAAGTTCAACATGTACCAGTCGCTGCACACGACGGTGATCGGCCCCAACGGCAAGCCCGTGGAGCTGCAGATCCGCACGTTCGACATGCACCGCCGCGCCGAGTACGGCATCGCCGCGCACTGGAAGTACAAGCAGGAGACCGTCGCCGGTTCCTCCAAGGTCCGCACCGACGTGCCGCGAGCCGCGAAGGGCAGCGCGGGCCAGGACACCGTCAACGACATGGCCTGGCTGCGGCAGTTGCTCGACTGGCAGAAGGAGACCGAGGACCCCAGCGAGTTCCTGGAGTCGCTGCGCTTCGACCTGTCGCGCAACGAGGTCTTCGTCTTCACGCCCAAGGGCGACGTCATAGCGCTTCCGGCCGGATCGACATCGGTGGACTTCGCGTACGCGGTCCACACGGAGGTCGGCCACCGGACCATAGGGGCACGGGTCAACGGCCGCCTGGTGCCGCTCGAATCCACCCTGGACAACGGCGACCTCGTCGAGGTCTTCACCTCCAAGGCGGCCGGCGCGGGCCCCTCCCGCGACTGGCTCGGCTTCGTGAAGTCGCCCCGTGCCCGCAACAAGATCCGCGCGTGGTTCTCCAAGGAGCGCCGCGACGAGGCGATCGAGCACGGCAAGGACGCCATCGCGCGCGCGATGCGCAAGCAGAACCTGCCGATCCAGCGCATCTTCACCGGCGACTCGCTCGTCACTCTCGCGCACGAGATGCGCTACCCCGACATCTCGTCGCTGTACGCGGCGATCGGCGAGGGGCACGTCACCGCGCAGAGCGTCGTCCAGAAGCTCGTCCAGGCACTCGGCGGCGACGAGGCCGCCACCGAGGAGATCGACGAGTCCGTACCGCCCGCCCGGGGCCGCGGCCGCAAGCGGCGCAGCAACAACGACCCCGGTGTCGTCGTCAAGGGCGTCGACGACGTCTGGGTCAAGCTCGCCCGGTGCTGCACCCCGGTGCCCGGCGACCCGATCATCGGCTTCGTCACCCGCGGCAGCGGCGTATCGGTGCACCGCAGCGACTGCGTCAACGTCGACTCGCTGTCCCGTGAGCCCGAGCGCATTCTCGAGGTCGAGTGGGCACCCACCCAGTCCTCGGTCTTCCTCGTCGCCATACAGGTGGAGGCGCTGGACCGTTCACGTCTCCTGTCGGACGTCACGCGCGTCCTGTCCGACCAGCACGTCAACATCCTGTCGGCGGCCGTCCAGACCTCCCGTGACCGGGTGGCCACCTCCCGCTTCACCTTCGAGATGGGCGACCCCAAGCACCTGGGGCACGTCCTGAAGGCGGTCCGGGGCGTGGAGGGCGTGTACGACGTCTACCGCGTGACCTCGGCCCGCAGGCCCTCGGACGCCTGACCTCCGCGCCGCCCGGCCGGGCGGCGCGGGCAGCACGCGAAGGGGCTCCCGTACGCACCGTACGGGAGCCCCTTCGCGTGAAGCCGTCGCGGCCGAAGCCTCAGCCGCCGAACTCCTGAAGACCCTTCAGCGCCTGGTCCAGCAGCGCCTGACGGCCGTCGAGCTCCTTCTGGAGCTTGTCGGCCCTCGAGGTGTTGCCCGCGGTGCGCGCAGCCTCGATCTGGCCCTGGAGCTTGTCCACGGCGGACTGCAGCTGACCGGTCAGACCCTCGGCACGCGCGCGTGCCTCCGGGTTCGTCCGGCGCCACTCGGTCTCCTCGGACTCCTGGAGCGCCCGCTCCACCGTGTGCATCCGGCCCTCGACCTTCGGGCGGGCGTCACGTGGCACGTGGCCGATGGCCTCCCACCGCTCGTTGATCGAGCGGAAGGCCGCACGAGCCGCCTTCAGGTCCTGCACCGGAAGGAGCTTCTCGGCCTCCTCGGCCAGCTCCTCCTTGAGCTTGAGGTTCTCCGTCTGCTCCGCGTCCCGCTCGGCGAAGACCGAACCGCGTGCCGCGAAGAACACGTCCTGGGCGCCGCGGAAGCGGTTCCACAGGTCGTCCTCGTGCTCGCGCTGCGCGCGGCCCGCGGCCTTCCAGTCCGCCATCAGCTCGCGGTAACGGGCAGCCGTCGGACCCCAGTCCGTCGAACCGGACAGCGATTCGGCCTCCGCGACCAGCTTCTCCTTGGTCTTGCGGGCCTCCTCGCGCTGCGCGTCCAGCGAGGCGAAGTGCGCCTTGCGCCGCTTGGAGAACGCCGAGCGGGCGTGCGAGAAGCGGTGCCACAACTCGTCGTCCGACTTGCGGTCGAGCCGGGGCAGCCCCTTCCACGTGTCCACCAGGGCACGCAGCCGCTCGCCCGCCGCGCGCCACTGGTCGCTCTGCGCCAGCTCCTCCGCCTCGACGACCAGCGCCTCCTTGGAGTGCCGCGCCTCGTCGGACTGCTTGGCCCGCTGGACCTTGCGCTCCTCACGACGCGCGTCGACCGTCTCGACGAGCTTGTCGAGACGGACCTTCAGGGCGTCCAGGTCACCCACCGCGTGGTGGGCCACCACCTGCTCACGGATGTGATCGATGGCGGCCTGGGCGTCCTTCGCCGACAGGTCGGTGGTCTTCACTCGCTTCTCGAGGAGGCCGATCTCGACAACCAGGCCTTCGTACTTGCGCTCGAAGTAGGCCAGCGCCTCATCGGGGGAGCCGGCCTGCCAGGAACCGACGACCTGCTCGCCGTCGGCCGTACGCACGTACACGGTCCCCGTCTCGTCGACGCGTCCCCACGGGTCGCTGCTCACAGCGCCTCCTCCACATGATGCCTGCGAGGGGCGTCAGCGCCCCCTGGCATCGTCCACAGTTTCGTCACGGCCAACATAGGCGACCGGCGGGGCGGCTGTCCGCATCCCGCGCGACCGAAATTAAGCAGCCAGCGGTCAGGATTTCGTCACGGTCATCTTGTTGATCACGACGGTCGCGTTGGGGGCGCCGTCGCCCTGGCCCGTGCTCTCGCCGGCCCCCGCGATCTTCTTCAGGACCGTCATGCCGGACTGGGAAATAGTTCCGAACGGTGTGTAGCTGGGCGGCAACTGACTGTCCTGGTAGACCAGGAAGTACTGGCTGCCGCCGGTGTGCTTCTGGCCGGTGTTGGCCATCGCGATCGTGCCCGCCGGGTACACCCCGCCCTTCAGCGTCTTGTCCTTCAGGTTCTCGTCCGGGATCGTGTAGCCGGGCCCGCCGGAGCCCTGGGCGGTCGGGTCACCGCACTGCAGGACGTAGATGCCGTTGGTGGTGAGCCGGTGGCACTTGGTGTGGTCGAAGAAGCCCTTGCCGGCGAGGTACGAGAACGAGTTCACCGTGTGCGGGGCAGCGGACGCCTTGAGGGCGACGTCTATGTCGCCGCAGGTCGTCGCCATCTTCATCGTGTAGGCCGCCGACTTGTCGATGGTGACCGCCGGCTCCTTCTTCCAGCTGAGCGACTTCACCTTGCCCGCCGCCGGCTTCTCGCACGGGTCGGACGCCTTGCTCGGGGTGGGGCTCGGCGACACCTCGGAACCGGCGCTGGTCTTCTTGTCGTCGTTCTTGAAGACCCCGGTCGCGAACGACAGCGCACCGCCCGCGACGAGTACGCCGACGACCGCCGCGATCACCGCGTTGCGTGTATGGGTCTTGCGTCGCGCGGCCGTGCGGCGCTGCTGCTGTCGCAAGAACTTCTCCCGGGCGAGCTGACGCCGCCGCTGTTCCTGGCTGACCACCGGGTTTCTCCTCGTGCGTCTCGTACGTCGATGGGACGCGTGCGTCTTGTGAGCCGACCGCCTGCGTGTGCCCCGTACCGTATATGGGTTCGCTGAGGAATCGGCAGCGCCGGTAGGCTCTGATCCACAGCCACCCGCCCCGTACGACACCAGCGCGTACGCCACCACGAAGGACGATCGTGCTCATTGCCGGGTTCCCCGCCGGGGCCTGGGGGACCAACTGTTACCTGGTCGCCCCCGCCGCGGGTGAGGAGTGCGTGATCATCGACCCGGGCCATCAGGCCGCCCAGGGAGTCGAGGAAGCACTCGCCAAACATCGGCTCAAGCCCGTCGCGGTCATCCTCACCCATGGCCACATCGACCACGTCGCCTCGGTCGTTCCCGTGTGCGGGGCGCACGACGTGCCCGCCTGGATCCACCCCGAGGACCGGTACATGATGAGCGACCCCGAGCGGGCCCTCGGCCGTTCCATCGGGATGCCGCTGATGGGCGAACTGACCGTGGGAGAGCCGGACGACGTGCGGACGCTGACCGACGGCGCGGAGCTGAGGCTGGCGGGCCTCGACCTGTCCGTCGCGCACGCGCCGGGCCATACGAAGGGGTCGGTGACGTTCCGGATGCCCGAGAGCGCGGACATTCCGTCCGTGTTCTTCTCCGGGGATCTGCTCTTCGCCGGCTCCGTCGGACGCACCGACCTGCCCGGCGGCGACATGGACGAGATGCTCGCCTCGCTGGGCCGTGTGTGCCTGCCGCTCGACGACTCGACCGTGGTGCTGTCCGGCCACGGCGCCCAGACGACCATCGGCCAGGAGCGCGCCACCAATCCGTATCTGCGGCAGGTGGCGGCCGGCCGCCAGGAACGCGGAGCGGACCCGACCGCCGCTCCTCGACGAGGAATGTGACGAGAGACTTCCGTGAGCACCTTCAAGGCCCCCAAGGGCACGTACGACCTGATCCCGCCGGTGAGCGCCACGTACCTCGCGGTGCGCGAGGCGATCGCCGCCCCGCTGCGCAACTCCGGCTACGGCTACATCGAGACGCCCGGTTTCGAGAACGTCGAGCTGTTCGCCCGCGGTGTCGGTGAGTCCACCGACATCGTGACCAAGGAGATGTACGCCTTCGAGACCAAGGGCGGCGACAGGCTGGCGCTGCGCCCCGAGGGAACCGCCTCCGTACTGCGCGCTGCCCTCGAGGCCAACCTGCACAAGGCGGGCAACCTTCCCGTCAAGCTCTGGTACTCCGGCTCCTACTACCGCTACGAGCGTCCCCAGAAGGGCCGTTACCGCCACTTCTCCCAGGTGGGCGCCGAGGCGATCGGTGCCGAGGACCCGGCGCTCGACGCCGAGCTGATCATCCTGGCGGACCAGGCGTACCGCTCGCTGGGCCTGCGGAACTTCCGCATCCTGCTGAACAGCCTGGGCGACAAGGAGTGCCGTCCCGTCTACCGGGCCGCCCTCCAGGAGTTCCTGCGCGGCCTGGAACTGGACGAGGAGACGTTGCGCCGCGCGGAGATCAACCCGCTGCGCGTGCTCGACGACAAGCGGGACGACGTCCAGAAGCAGCTGACCGGCGCGCCGTTGCTGCGGGACTACCTGTGCGACGCGTGCAAGGCGTACCACGAGGAGGTGCGCGACCTGATCACGGCCGCGGGCGTCTCCTTCGAGGACGACCCGAAGCTGGTGCGCGGCCTGGACTACTACACGCGCACCACGTTCGAGTTCGTGCACGACGGTCTGGGCTCGCAGTCCGCGGTGGGCGGCGGCGGACGCTACGACGGGCTGTCCGAGATGATCGGCGGCCCCGCGCTGCCGTCCGTCGGCTGGGCCCTCGGCGTCGACCGCACGGTGCTGGCGCTGGAGGCGGAGGGCGTGGAGCTCGAAATCCCCGCCACCACCAGTGTGTTCGCGGTGCCGCTCGGGGAGGAGGCGCGCCGGGTGCTGTTCGGCGTGGTCACCGAGCTGCGCAGACTCGGTGTCCCCGCCGACTTCTCGTACGGCGCCAAGGGCCTCAAGGGCGCGATGAAGAACGCCAACCGGTCGGGCGCGCGGTACACCGTCGTGGCCGGTGAGCGTGACCTCGCCGAGGGCGTCGTGCAGCTCAAGGACATGGAGTCCGGTGAGCAGACGGCGGTCGGCGTGGGCGAGATCGTGGCCGAACTGCGGTCGCGCCTGGGCTGACCGGGTTCGTGCCCGCCCCCTCCGCCGAGCGGAGGGGGCGGGAGGCTCGGTCCGGCAGTCCGGAACGCGGGAACAGGCGGGAGGCCGGAACGGTCATCCGTCGCGCCGGTTCTTCCAGCGGAAGGTCAGCAGGCACAGCAGCAGCCCGCCGACGCACCACGCCCCCAGCACCAGGGCGATCCGCCCGAACTCCCAGCCCCCGGTCTGCTCCAGGACCTGGGCCGACTCGGGCAGGAACACCCCGCGCAGCCCCTGGCACATCCACTTGAGGGGGAACAGCGCGCCGATGTTCAGCATCCAGTCCGGGATGGTGTCGATGGCGATGTAGACGCCGGAGATGAACTGGAGGACCAGGAACGGCAGGACGACCACCGAGGTGGCGCTCTTGCCCGACTTCGGGACCGAGCTGACCGCGATGCCGAGGAGTGCGCAGGCTGTCAGGCCGAGGACGAAGATCCAGGCGAAGTCGGCCCACTTGCCCGCGTCTGAGGGCAGGTCGACGTCGTACAGGGTGGTGCCCGCGAGGAGCAGGATCGCCGTCTCCAGCGTGCCGGTGACGAGAACCAGCCAGATCTTGCCGAGGAAGTACGCGGCCGGCGGCATCGGCGTGCCGCGCAGCCGGCGCAGCACCTTCTCGTCCCGTTCGATCGCGATCGATATGCCGAGGGACTGGAAGCTGGTGGACATGATGCCCGCGGCCATCATCGCCGGGACGTACAACTGGGAGGCGGTGATGCCCGCGCCCTTCACGTCGTCGCTGAAGATCGACGCGAACAGGAAGAGGAAGACGACCGGGAAGGCGAAGGTGAACACCACCTGGTCGCGCTGCCGGAAGAACTGCCTGATCTCCAGGGCACCGCGCCGCAGCCCGAGCCCCCAGGCGCCGGGCAGCCTTCCTGCCGCCGTCCCGGTGCGTTCGCGTACGTCGGTCGTGGTCATCGCGTGCCCTCCTGGCCGGTCAGTCGCAGATAGACGTCCTCCAGGGTCGGGCGGCTGATCCGGAGCCCGGGGATCTCGCCGTCGAAGCGGTGGACGAGTTCCGTGACGGTCCTGGTGGGTGTGTCCGTGCGCTCGCTGCGCGCGGTGCCGTCGGCCTCGGTCCACGCGACCGTCGCCTCCGTGCCGAAGCGCTCGCGCAGCGCGGCCGGTTCGCCCTCGGCGACGACCCTGCCTCGCGCGACCACCGCCAGCCGGTCGGCGAGCGCCTCCGCCTCCTCCAGGTAGTGCGTGGTCAGCAGGATCGTGGTGCCCTCGTCGGCGAGCTTGCGGATCAGTTCCCAGAACTGCCGTCGCGCGGCCGGGTCGAAGCCCGTGGTCGGCTCGTCCAGGAGCAGCAGTTCGGGGCCGCCGATGACGCCCAGGGCGACATCGAGCCGCCTGCGCTGGCCGCCCGACAGCGACTTGATCCGGCTGCCCGCCTTCTGCTCGAGACCGACGAGGCCGATGACCTCCTCGGGATCACGTGAATTCGGGTAATAGCGGGCGAAATGCCGCACCGTCTCGTCCACCGTCAACTCGGCGGGCGCGGATTCGTCCTGCCAGACGATGCCGACCCGGGCACGCCACGCGCGCGTGCCCGTCGCCGGGTCCGAGCCCAGCACCGACACCTCGCCCGCGTCCCGCCGCCGGTTGCCCTGGAGGATCTCCACCGTCGTGCTCTTGCCCGCCCCGTTCGGTCCGAGCAGGCCGAACACCTCTCCCCGCCGGATGCCGAGGTCGATGCCGTCGACCGCGGTGACGTCCCCGTACTGCTTGCGCAGCCCCCGTACGTCCACCGCGAGTTGTTCCCCGTGTGTCGTCATGCCGACGAGCATCCCCCCGAACCGAACGCTCCGGGGACGTCCGTGCGGCCTTTCTTATCTCCAGCGAACGGTGGACAGGGGGGCCGGTGCGGCACAATGAGCCTGCCCGCAGGCCCCTTCGAAGCAACGGAAACGGCGTGATGAGCAAGACGACAGTCAAGGACGTCCCGACCGAGCAGGAACGCCCCGCGGCTCCCCGGACGGCCGGTGGCAGTCGCGCCCTCGCCCTGCTGCTGGTGATCACGGGCGCGGCCGGTCTCCTTGCCGCGTGGGTCATCACGATCGACAAGTTCAAGCTGCTGGAGAACCCGAACTTCGTGCCCGGGTGCAGCCTGAACCCGGTGGTCTCCTGCGGCAACATCATGAAGAGCGACCAGGCCTCCGCCTTCGGCTTCCCGAACCCGATGCTGGGTCTCGTCGCCTACGGCATCGTGATCTGCGTCGGCATGAGCCTGCTCGCCCGCGCGACCTTCCCCCGCTGGTACTGGCTGACCTTCAACTTCGGCACGCTCTTCGGTGTCGCGTTCTGCACCTGGCTCCAGTTCCAGTCGCTGTACCGGATCAACTCGCTGTGCCTGTGGTGCAGCCTCGCCTGGGTCGCCACGATCACCATGTTCTGGTACGTGACGTCCTTCAACGTCCGCAACGGCTTCCTGCCCGCCCCGCGCTGGGCGAAGAGCTTCCTCGGCGAGTTCACCTGGGTCCTGCCCGTGCTGCACGTCGGCATCATCGGCATGCTGATCCTGACCCGCTGGTGGGACTTCTGGACCAGCTGACGGCCCTGCGGGGATTGTCAGTGGCGTGACATAGGGTTTTGGACGTGGAGCCCGACCTGTTCACCGCCGCAGCAGAAGAACGCCAGGAGAAGGACCCGTCCAGCAGTCCCCTGGCGGTTCGGATGCGCCCGCGCACCCTCGACGACGTCGTGGGTCAGCAGCATCTGCTGAAGCCGGGCTCACCGCTGCGCAGACTCGTCGCCGAAGGCAGTGGCGGCCCGGCCGGACCGTCCTCGGTGATCCTCTGGGGCCCGCCCGGCACCGGAAAGACGACCCTCGCGTACGTCGTCTCCAAGGCCACCGACAAGCGTTTCGTCGAGCTCTCCGCGATCACCGCAGGCGTCAAGGAGGTGCGCGCCGTCATCGAGGGCGCGCGCCGTGCCACCGGCGGCTTCGGCAAGGAGACCGTCCTCTTCCTCGACGAGATCCACCGCTTCAGCAAGGCCCAGCAGGACTCCCTGCTGCCGGCCGTCGAGAACCGCTGGGTCACGCTGATCGCCGCGACCACCGAGAACCCGTACTTCTCGGTGATCTCCCCCCTGCTCTCCCGCTCCCTGCTCCTCACCCTGGAACCGCTCGCCGACGACGACCTGCGCGCCCTGCTGCGCCGGGCGCTCGGCGACGAGCGCGGACTCAAGGAAGCCGTCGGCCTGCCCGAGGACACCGAGGCGCACCTGCTGCGGATCGCCGGCGGAGACGCCCGCCGCGCCCTGACCGCCCTGGAGGCCGCCGCCGGCGCGGCCCTCGACAAGGGCGAGCCGGAGATCACCCTCCAGACCCTGGAGGAGACCGTCGACCGCGCCGCCGTCACGTACGACCGCGACGGCGACCAGCACTACGACGTGGCGAGCGCCCTCATCAAGTCCATCCGCGGCTCCGACGTGGACGCGGCCCTGCACTACCTCGCCCGGATGATCGATGCCGGCGAGGACCCCCGCTTCATCGCCCGCCGCCTGATGATCTCCGCCAGCGAGGACATCGGCCTCGCCGACCCGAACGCGCTGCCGACAGCGGTCGCCGCCGCCCAGGCGGTCGCCATGATCGGGTTCCCCGAGGCCGCGCTCACCCTCAGCCACGCGACGATCGCCCTCGCCCTGGCCCCGAAGTCCAACGCGGCGACGACCGCCATCGGCGCCGCCATGGAGGACGTCCGCAAGGGCCACGCGGGCCCGGTGCCGGCTCATCTGCGCGACGGGCACTACAAGGGCGCCGCCAAGCTCGGCCACGCCCAGGGCTATGTGTATCCGCACGACCTGCCCGAGGGGATCGCCGCCCAGCAGTACGCCCCGGAGGAGCTCAAGAACCGGGAGTACTACACCCCGACCCGGCACGGAGCCGAGGCGCGTTACGCGGACGCCGTGGAATGGACCAGGAAGCACCTCGGTAGAGGGCGCTCCTGATCACCCTGTACGATGTCTCGAAGCGCTGCGTCCCGTGTCCGGCTCCGGTCGGCACCACCAGAACGGGACATTCAGCCGGAACCCCTGCCGTCACGGAGGGATTCCAGGAGCGTCGCGCACCGTCGAAGGTGTCGCGGGCAACCCACCACCACCCGGATCTCCGGGATCGGTCGGTGGGTCACTCGCGTGCTGCACGTATGTGCCCAGACCCAGGAGCGGCTGCCCGCCCCGCCACGTGGATCCTCACGTCGGCGAGAAGGGTTTCCCGGGCTGCGGATTGCGACCTCCCCTAACCCTGGTGAAGCCGTATTCGCATCAGAGACACGAGGTGTTTGGTTCATGCCGAACCAGTCCCGCCCCAAGGTCAAGAAGTCGCGTGCCCTCGGCATCGCGCTGACCCCGAAGGCCGTCAAGTACTTCGAGGCCCGCCCCTACCCGCCGGGCGAGCACGGCCGTGGCCGCAAGCAGAACTCGGACTACAAGGTCCGTCTGCTGGAGAAGCAGCGTCTGCGCGCGCAGTACGACGTGTCCGAGCGTCAGCTCGTCCGCGCCTACGAGCGTGCCGCCAAGACGCAGGGCAAGACCGGTGAGGCCCTGGTCATCGAGCTCGAGCGCCGTCTCGACGCGCTGGTGCTGCGTTCGGGCATCGCCCGCACGATCTACCAGGCCCGCCAGATGGTCGTCCACGGCCACATCGAGGTCAACGGTGGCAAGGTCGACAAGCCGTCGTTCCGTGTCCGTCCCGACGACGTCGTGATGGTCCGCGAGCGCAGCCGCAGCAAGACGCTGTTCGAGGTCTCCCGTGCCGGTGGGTTCGCCCCCGACGGTGAGACCCCGCGCTACCTCCAGGTGAACCTCCCGGCCCTGGCGTTCCGCCTGGACCGTGAGCCGAACCGCAAGGAGATCCCGGTGATCTGCGACGAGCAGCTCGTCGTCGAGTACTACGCCCGCTGATCTTCTTCCGGCGGACGTGGCACCACCTGCGCGTCAGCGTCAGCCCGTCGTCTCCCCGCCCTTCGCGGTGGGGGAGACGGCGGGCTTTCGCATGTCCGGGGGCAGTCTGCGCGGCGACGGCACCACCCCGAGCGGAGGCGCCCCCGCCCCGCCGAGCGCCCGGGCGACCGCCGCCTCCCGCCCGAGCGACTCGCCCTCCCGTACGCACTCCTCGTACCGCTCGTCGCCCAGCGACTGTCGCGCCAGCGCCACGCAGCGCTCGTGCGGCGCGTTGTAGTACGCCGAGCCGAACAGGGGCAGGCCCACCGACGGCCACATCCGCGACGCCGCCCCCTGGAGCAGCGCGGCCTCGGCCGGATCGCCCTCCACCACCGTGATCAGGGCGAGCAGCTCGACCGCGAGGACGGCGCCGAGCAGATCGTGGAAGACGTGCGCGATACCGAGCCCCCGTCGCAGGAGCTCCCTGGCGCGCGCGGGGTCGCCGGCCGCCTGCGCCTCGTACGCCAGGACGTACAGCGCGTACCCGAGCGCCCAGCGTTCCCCGTGGTCCTCGCAGACCCGGCGGACGTCCTCGCACAGTTTCACCGCGCCCGGCAGATCACCCTGGAAGGCGAGCGCCATCGCCAGCTCGACCTGCCCCATCAGCACGTTGCTGTTCAGCTCGCCGATCTCGTGATAGCGGTCGAGGGCCGAGCGCAGCAGGGTCTCGGCACGCGTCATGTCGTCCGTGACCAGGGCCAGACAGCCGGTGCGATGCTCGGCGTACGCGATCGCCACGGCGTTCTGGGAGCGCTCCGCCTCCTCGCGGCACTCGTGGAGTGCGGACAGCGCGGGCACCGAGTCCCCCTGGAGAACCGCCACATAGCCGAGCACCCACAGGGCCTTCAGCCGCGACTGGTCACGGTCGCCGTCCAGTTCGACACTGCGCTCCAGCCAGTGCCGGCCCTCGGAGAGCCTGCCGCAGCCCACCCAGTAGAACCAGAGGGCACCCGCCAGGTACTGCCCCAGATGCGCGTCGTCCGGCTCGGTCAGCGAGAACTCCAGCGCGCAGCGCAGGTTCGGCAGCTCCGTCTCGACCCGCGCCGCGACCTCGCCCTGGCGCGGCGAGAACCAGTCCAGCTCGCACCAGGTGGCGAGGCCCATGTACCAGTCGCGGTGCCGGCGGCGCAGCCGCTCCGCGTCCCCCGTCGCCTCCAGCCACTCGGCGCCGTACGCCCGCACCGTGTCCAGCATCCGGTAGCGCACCCCGGCCGCCGTCTCCTCGCGGGACAGCACGGACTGCGCGAGCAGCGCGTCCAGCACGTCGAGGACGTCGTCGGCGTGCAGTCCGTCCCCGCTGCACACGTACTCGGCGGCCTCCAGGTCGAACCGTCCGGCGAACACCGACAGCCGCGACCACAGCAGCCGCTCCTCCGGCGTGCACAGCTCATGGCTCCAGCCGATCGCGGTCCGCAGTGTCTGGTGCCGGGGCAGCGCGTCCCGGCCGCCCCCGGTCAGCAGCCGGAACCGGTCCTCCAGGCGCGCCAGCAACTGACCGGGGGAGAGGGCGCTGAGGCGTCCCGCGGCCAGCTCCACCGCCAGCGGGATCCCGTCCAGACGACGGCACAGCTCCCGTACGTCGGCCCGGTTCCCCTCGTCCAGCGTGAACCCCGGGACCCGCGCCGCCGCCCGGTCCGCGAACAGCTCCGCCGCCTCCGCCTCGGCCAGCGGGGCCAGCGGGAACACCCGCTCACCACCGAGATCCAGCGGTCTGCGTCCCACGGCCAGGACCCGCAGGTCCGGCGCCCTGCGCAGCAGCTCGGCCACCAGCGAGGCGGTCACCTCCACCAGGTGCTCGAATCCGTCCAGCACGAGAAGGAGGCGCCGGTCGGCGAGATGACCGAGCAGCACCTGACGCGGTGGCTTCGCCGTGTGGTCCGTCAGACCGAGGGCCTCGAGCACCGCGTACTCGACGAGTCCCGGATCGTGCACCGCGGACAGATCCACGCGGTGCACCGCGTCGAGGCCGTCCGCGCACGCCGCCGCGTGCACCGCGAAACGGGACTTTCCGACACCGCCGACCCCGGTCACCGTGACCAGCCTGACGCTCTCCAGCAGCTCGGCCAGCCGCGCCAGTTCGGCCGAGCGCCCCACGAACGCGTCGAGTTCCAGGGGCAGATTGCCGGATGTCGGGGGAGAGGAGCGCCGGGCGGGCTGAGAACGCTGCATGGGATACGGAGCGTACTGACCCGTGAGCACTCCGTACAATCGCTTCGCGCAACTCCAGGTGCGGCAGCCGGTAATGCGGTACGGAGCCGCGGTGTCGGCGCGATAGGCTCGGGTGACGACTTTTCGATGATCAGGCACGCAGTCAGGGAGCGGGTGCAACAGTGACCGGTGGTGAGGTGGCCGGGATCCTGGTGGCCGTGTTCTGGGCGATCCTGGTGTCCTTCCTCGCCGTCGCGCTGGCGAGACTGGCCCAGACGCTCCGGGCGACCACCAAGCTCGTGGCGGACGTGACCGAACAGGCCGTCCCGCTCCTGGCGGACGCGTCGGCGGCCGTGCGTTCCGCGCAGACCCAGATCGACCGCGTCGACGCCATCGCGTCGGACGTCCAGGAGGTCACGTCGAACGCGTCGGCACTGTCGACGACCGTCGCCTCCACCTTCGGCGGCCCCCTGGTCAAGGTCGCGGCGTTCGGTTACGGCGTGCGCCGGGCCATCGGAGGCCGTCGAGAGAACGAGCCCGACAAGGCGTCCCGGCGAACCGTGATCGTGGGCCGCACCGTCCCGTCGTCGCGACGGGGAAAGCGGAAGAAGGACTGACGCAGCGATGTTCCGCCGTACGTTCTGGTTCACCGCAGGCGCAGCCGCGGGTGTATGGGCCACCACCAAGGTCAACCGCAAGATCCGGGCGCTGACCCCCGAGAGCCTCGCGGCACAGGCCGCCAACAAGGCGATCGACGCGGGTCACCGGCTCAAGGACTTCGCCCTCGACGTCCGTGACGGGATGGCCCAGCGGGAGGCCGAACTCGGCGAGGTGCTCGGTCTGAACGGCCGCACCGACCCCGAACTCCCCACGCAGCGCCGGATCGCCGCGATCGGCGACGCCGGACAGCCCGGCAACGACAAGCAGATCAAGTACATCGAGAACACGACGTACACGTACAACCGGAATGAGGACCACTGATGGAGTCGGCTGAAATCCGCCGCCGCTGGTTGAGCTTCTACGAGGAGCGCGGTCACACCGTCGTCCCTTCGGCGTCGCTCATCGCGGACGACCCGACTCTGCTCCTGGTCCCCGCCGGCATGGTCCCCTTCAAGCCGTACTTCCTCGGCGAGGTCAAGCCGCCGTGGTCGCGCGCCACCAGCGTGCAGAAGTGCGTGCGCACGCCGGACATCGAAGAGGTCGGCAAGACCACCCGGCACGGCACGTTCTTCCAGATGTGCGGCAACTTCTCCTTCGGCGACTACTTCAAGGAAGGCGCCATCACCTACGCCTGGGAGCTGCTCACGCTGCCCCAGGACAAGGGTGGCTACGGGCTCGACCCGGAGCGTCTGTGGATCACGGTCTACCTGGAGGACGACGAGGCCGAGGCCATCTGGCGCGACAAGATCGGCGTCCCGGCCGAGCGCATCCAGCGCCTCGGCAAGAAGGACAACTACTGGTCCATGGGCGTCCCCGGACCCTGCGGCCCGTGCTCCGAGATCAACTACGACCGCGGCCCCGAGTTCGGCGTCGAGGGCGGCCCGGCCGTCAACGACGAGCGCTACGTGGAGATCTGGAACCTGGTCTTCATGCAGTACGAGCGCGGCGAGGGCATCTCGAAGGACGACTTCGAGATCCTCGGCGAGCTGCCCAGCAAGAACATCGACACGGGCCTCGGCCTGGAACGCCTCGCCATGATCCTGCAGGGCGTGCGGAACCTGTACGAGATCGACACCTCGATGGCCGTCATCGACAAGGCCACCGAACTGACCGGTGTCGCGTACGGCGCCGCCCCCGAATCCGACGTCGCGCTGCGCGTGGTCACCGACCACATGCGCACCTCCGTCATGCTCATCGGCGACGGCGTGAGCCCCGGCAACGAGGGCCGTGGCTACGTGCTGCGCCGCATCATGCGCCGCGCCATCCGCAACATGCGCCTGCTCGGTGCCACGGGACTCGTCGTCAAGGACCTCGTCGACGTCGTGATCGAGATGATGGGCCGGCAGTACCCCGAGCTCGTCAGCGACCGGCAGCGGATCGAAACCGTAGCCCTCGCCGAGGAGGCCGCCTTCGTCAAGACGCTGAAGGCCGGCACGAACATCCTCGACACCGCCATCACCGACACCAAGGAGTCCGGCGGCACGGTCCTCGCCGGCGAGAAGGCGTTCCTGCTCCACGACACCTGGGGCTTCCCGATCGACCTCACCCTCGAGATGGCCGCAGAGCAGGGCCTCTCGGTGGACGAGGACGGGTTCCGCCGCCTGATGAAGGAGCAGCGGGACAAGGCCAAGGCCGACGCCCGCGCCAAGAAGACCGGTCACGCCGACCTCGGCGCCTACCGTCAGATCGCGGACGCCGCCGGCGAGACGGACTTCATCGGATACGACCGCACCGAGGGCGAGTCGACGATCGTCGGCATCCTCGTCGACGGTGTCTCCTCCCCGGCTGCCACCGAGGGCGACGAGGTCGAGATCGTCCTCGACCGCACCCCCTTCTACGCGGAGGGCGGCGGCCAGATCGGCGACACCGGCCGCATCCGGGTCGAGTCCGGCGCGATCATCGAGATCCGTGACTGCCAGAAGCCCGTTCCCGGCGTGTACGTCCACAAGGGCGTCGTGCAGGTCGGCGAGGCCACCGTCGGCGCCAAGGCCCAGGCCGTCATCGACGTGCGCCGCCGTACGGCCATCGCCCGCGCCCACTCGGCCACCCACCTCACGCACCAGGCGCTGCGCGACGCCCTCGGCCCGACGGCCGCCCAGGCCGGTTCCGAGAACCAGCCCGGCCGTTTCCGCTTCGACTTCGGTTCCCCGTCGGCCGTCCCCACGGCCGTCATGACCGACGTCGAGCAGCAGATCAACGAGGTGCTCTCCCGCGACCTGGACGTCGAGGCCGAGGTCATGAGCATCGACGAGGCCAAGAAGCAGGGCGCCATCGCCGAGTTCGGCGAGAAGTACGGCGAGCGCGTCCGCGTCGTGACCATCGGCGACTTCTCCAAGGAGCTGTGCGGCGGCACGCACGTGCACAACACCGCCCAGCTCGGCCTGGTCAAGCTGCTCGGCGAGTCGTCCATCGGTTCCGGGGTGCGCCGTATCGAGGCCCTCGTCGGCGTCGACGCGTACAACTTCCTCGCCCGCGAGCACACGGTCGTCGCCCAGCTCCAGGAGCTGGTCAAGGGCCGTGCCGAGGAGCTTCCGGAGAAGGTCTCCGCCATGCTCGGCAAGCTGAAGGACGCCGAGAAGGAGATCGAGAAGTTCCGCGCGGAGAAGGTCCTCCAGGCCGCCGGCGGTCTCGTCGAGTCCGCCCAGGACGTCAACGGCGTGGCCCTGGTCACCGGCCAGGTCCCGGACGGCACCGGCGCCGACGACCTGCGCCGGCTGGTCCTCGACGTGCGTGGCCGCATCCAGGGCGGACGGGCCGCCGTCGTGGCCCTGTTCACCGTGGCCGGCGGCAAGCCGCTGACGGTCATCGCCACCAACGAGGCCGCCCGTGAGCGCGGGCTCAAGGCCGGCGAGCTGGTCCGGGCCGCGGCCAAGACCCTCGGCGGCGGCGGTGGCGGCAAGCCGGACGTCGCGCAGGGTGGCGGCCAGAACCCGGCCGCCATCGGTGACGCCGTCGACGCGGTCCGGCGCCTCGTCGCCGACACGGCCAAGTAGAGGCCCGCGGACATGCGCAGAGGACGCCGGCTCGCGATCGACGTCGGGGACGCCCGGATCGGGGTCGCCTCGTGCGACCCCGACGGGATCCTCGCGACGCCGGTGGAGACGGTCCCGGGACGTGACGTCCCGGCCGCCCACCGCCGGCTGAAGCTGCTCGTCGAGGAGTACGAGCCGATCGAGGTCGTCGTCGGCCTCCCTCGCTCCCTCAAGGGGGGCGAGGGGCCCGCCGCCGTCAAGGTCCGTGCCTTCACCCAGGAGCTCGCGCGCGGGATCGCTCCGGTTCCGGTGCGGCTCGTGGACGAGCGCATGACCACCGTGACGGCCAGTCAGGGACTGCGTGCCTCGGGCGTGAAGTCGAAGAAGGGCCGGTCGGTCATCGACCAGGCGGCGGCCGTCATCATTCTGCAGCAGGCGCTGGAATCCGAACGGGTGTCAGGTAAATCTCCCGGCGAGGGCGTCGAAGTGGTCATGTGATCGCGATACGGTAACGTTCCGCGCGATGCGGTGGTGTTCGAACAGCCCCCGCACAGCAAAGAGGCGGACGGGAGCCGAGCCACTGGAGCCGGCAGCTGCCGGCTCGCGGCTCGTAGGGGATCGATGACTGAGTATGGCCGGGGCCCAGGCTCCGAACCGTGGCATCCGGAGGACCCGTTGTACGGGGACAGCGGATGGGGCGGACAGGCCGCCGACGGCCGGTCCGCCTACGACGGCGGCCAGCCGCAGCACTATCCGCAGGCTCAGGCGCACCAGGCTCAGCAGGGCGACTGGGGCACCGGCGGGCAGGCCTACGACCAGGGGCAGCAGCAGTACCAGCAGCCCCAGGGCGGTCCCGGGCAGTACCAGAACCAGCAGCAGTTCCAGGGGCAGCAGCAGTACCAGGGCGGGCAGCAGTACCCCGGCCAGGGGCATCCCCAGTACGCGGACCAGGCGCAGCAGCACTACGACGGCCAAGGCCAGGGACAGCCCCAGTACGACGGCCAAGGCCAAGGACAGCCCCAGTACGCCGACCAGGGCCGGCAGCAGTACGGCGGTCAGGGCGGGCAGCAGTACGAGAACGGTGAGTGGCAGACCGGGGGCCACCCCCAGGTGTCCTACGGTGCCGACCCGACCGACCCCTACGCGGGCCAGTACGCCGGCGAGCAGCCCGACTTCTACAACACTCCCGAGGCCTATCCGCCGCCCGAGCCTCCCGCCCGGCGTCGTGCCGAGCCCGAGCCGAAGACGGACTGGGACCCGGGTCCCGACCAGGGCGAGCACGCCTTCTTCGCGGGCGGCGACGATGACGACGACCTCGACGACGATGACGACCCCAAGGGGCGCCGGGGCCGCGGTGACCGCAAGGGCCGGGGCGGCGGCAAGGGCAAGAAGCGGCGCAGCGGCTGTGCGTGCCTGGTGGTCGTCGCGGTCTTCGGCGGTGGCCTCGCGGGCGTCGGCTACTTCGGCTACCACTACTACCAGAACCGTTTCGGCTCGGCGCCCGACTACGCGGGTGACGGCTCGGGCCAGGTGACCGTCGAGATCAACAAGGGTGCCGGCGGCTACGAGATCGGCCAGAAGCTCAAGGAGCTCGGGGTCGTCAAGAGTGTGGACGCCTTCGTCTCCGCCCAGCAGGAGAATCCTCAGGGCCAGAAGATCCAGGCGGGCGCCTATCTGCTGCGCAAGGGGATGTCCGCGGCGAGTGCCGTCGAATTGATGCTCGATCCCAAGAGCCAGAACAACGTGGTCGTGGCCCCCGGAAACCGGAATGCCACGGTCTACGCGTCGATCGACAAACAGCTCGGCCTTTCCAAGGGCACCACCGGCGGTGTCGCGAAGAAGGACTACAAGAGCCTCGGTCTGCCGAGCTGGGCGAACAGCAACCGCGACATAAAGGATCCGCTCGAAGGGTTCCTCTGGCCCGCCACCTACCCCGCGGCCAAGGGGATGAAGCCCGAGACCGTGCTCAAGGGCATGGTGAAGCAGGCGTCCAGCAACTACGCGGCCATGGGGCTCGCGGAGAAGGCGAAGTCCCTCAAGCTCTCCGACCCGTTGCAGGTCGTCACGGTCGCCAGTCTCGTCGAGGCCGAGGGCAAGACGCACGACGACTACCGGAAGATGGCCGAGGTCGTCTACAACCGTCTCAAGTCGACCAACACCGAGACGAATCAATTGCTCCAGTTCGACTCGACCTTCAATTATCTGAAGGGCCAGAGCAATATCCACATCAGCGAGTCCGAGATCAACAGCAACAAGGACCCGTACAACACGTACACCCAGAGGGGGCTGCCGCCCGGCCCGATCGGCAATCCGGGTGTCGAGGCGCTGAAGGCGACGCTCAATCCGACGGGCGAGGGCTGGATGTATTTCGTGGCGACCGACGGTCACAGCAAGACCGAATTCGCCAAGACGAATGCGGAATTCGAGAAGCTCAAGGAAAAGTTCAATGACAATTCGGGCAACTGATGCCCGCCGGGCCGCCGTGCTCGGGTCGCCGATCGCCCACTCCCTCTCCCCGGTGCTGCACCGGGCCGCGTACCGGGAGCTGGGTCTCGCCGACTGGTCGTACGACCTCTTCGAGGTCGACGAGGAGTCGCTGACCGGGTTCCTCGCCGGGCTCGGCCCCGAGTGGGCGGGCCTGTCGCTGACCATGCCGCTCAAGCGGGCCGTGATCCCGCTGCTCGACGATGTCACCGAAACGGCCGCCTCCGTCGAAGCGGTCAACACCGTGGTGTTCACCGAGGACGGGCGGCGCACCGGCGACAACACCGACATCCCGGGGATGGTCGCCGCGCTGCGCGAGCGCGGGATCGAGCAGCTCGACTCGGCCGCGATCCTCGGCGCCGGCGCCACCGCCTCCTCCGCTCTCGCCGCCCTCGCGCGGATCTGCACCGGCGAGGTCGTCGCCTACGTCCGCAGCGCGGAACGGGCCGCCGAGATGCGGCAGTGGGGCGAGCGGCTCGGCGTCGAGGTGCGGACCGCCGGATGGGCGGACGCCGCCGAGGCGCTGCGGGCACCGCTGGTGATCGCCACGACTCCGGCGGGCACCACGGACGCCCTGGCCGCAGCCGTACCGGAACGCCCGGCGACCCTCTTCGACGTGCTCTACGACCCCTGGCCCACGGACCTCGCGGCACGCTGGTCGGCGTACGGCGGTGCCGTCGTCGGCGGACTGGACCTGCTCGTCCACCAGGCGGTGCTGCAGGTCGAGCAGATGACCGGGCGCGCCCCCGCCCCGCTCGACGCGATGCGCACGGCCGGCGAACACGCCCTCGCCGCCCGTTAGCACCCGGCGACACGACACTCCTGGCGCCTTCCGGCCCGCCCCGGCACGGCGCCCATGGCCCACCGTGCCCCGGTCGGCCGCGTCCGCCTGATGGACCTGCGGCCGGTTCCCGCCGTCGGACGTGGGAGGATCGGGGGTGGCGGGCCAGGGCCGCGCACCCGGTCGCGCCGTCGCCGTACGCGAGGACACGCGTACGCAGCAGCAGCACCAGGGCGCGAGCATGAGGAGCACCGTTGAGCAGGTTGCGCTGGCTGACCGCGGGGGAATCCCACGGTCCCGCACTTGTGGCCACGCTGGAGGGACTTCCCGCCGGCGTGCCGATCACCACGGACATGGTGGCGGACCACCTGGCCAGGCGGCGCCTCGGCTATGGACGCGGTGCTCGGATGAAGTTCGAGCGTGACGAGGTCACCTTCCTCGGCGGAGTCCGGCATGGACTCACCCTCGGCTCCCCGATCGCCGTCATGGTCGGCAACACCGAGTGGCCCAAGTGGGACCAGGTCATGGCGGCCGACCCGGTCGCCCCCGAGATCCTCGCCGATCTCGCCCGCAACGCCCCGCTGACCCGCCCCCGGCCCGGCCACGCCGACCTCGCCGGCATGCAGAAGTACGGCTTCGACGAGGCCCGCCCGATCCTGGAGCGCGCCTCCGCCCGCGAGACCGCGGCCCGCGTGGCGCTCGGCGCGGTCGCCCGCTCGTACCTCAAGGAGACGGCCGGGATCGAGATCGTCTCCCACGTCGTCGAACTGGCCGCCGCCAAGGCGCCCTACGGCGTCCTCCCCAAGCCCTCCGACGTCGAGAAGCTCGACGCCGACCCGGTGCGCTGCCTCGACGCCGACGCGTCGAAGGCGATGGTCGCGGAGATCGACCAGGCCCACAAGGACGGCGACACGCTCGGCGGCGTCGTCGAGGTGCTCGCGTACGGCGTGCCGGTGGGCCTCGGCTCGCACGTGCACTGGGACCGGCGCCTCGACGCCCGGCTCGCGGCCGCGCTCATGGGCATCCAGGCCATCAAGGGCGTCGAGGTCGGCGACGGCTTCGACCTGGCCCGCGTGCCCGGTTCCCAGGCGCACGACGAGATCGTCCACACCGCGGACGGCATCCGGCGCTCCACCGGCCGCTCCGGCGGCACCGAGGGCGGCCTCACCACCGGCGAACTGCTGCGCGTCCGCGCCGCGATGAAGCCGATCGCCACCGTGCCGCGCGCGCTGGCCACCATCGACGTCGCCACCGGCGAGGCGGCCAAGGCCCACCACCAGCGTTCCGACGTCTGCGCGGTCCCGGCCGCCGGCATCGTCGCCGAGGCCATGGTCGCCCTCGTCCTGGCCGACGCCGTGGCGGAGAAGTTCGGCGGCGACAGCGTCACCGAGACCCGCCGCAACGTGACCGGCTACCTCGAGAACCTGGTCATCCGGTGACCGCGCCACGTCTGGTCCTCGTCGGCCCGATGGGGGTCGGCAAGTCCACGGTGGGCGCGCTCGTCGCCGAGCGGCTCGGCTGCGTCTACCGGGACACCGACGACGACATCGTCGCCGCGCAGGGCCGCAGCATCGCCGACATCTTCGTCGACGAGGGCGAGGCCGCCTTCCGCGCGATCGAGAAGCGGGCCGTGCAGGAGGCCCTCGCCGGACACGACGGCGTACTCGCCCTCGGCGGCGGCTCGATCCTCGACGAGGGCACCCGCGCGCTGCTCGCCGGCCACCAGGTCGTCTACCTCTCCATGGACGTGGAGGAGGCGGTCCAGCGCACCGGGCTGAACGTGGCCCGGCCGCTGCTCGCAGTCAACCCGCGCCGTCAGTGGCGCGAGCTGATGGAGGCCCGCCGCCCGCTGTACACCGAAGTCGCCCGCGCGGTCGTGGCGACCGACGGCCGCACCCCCGATGAGGTCGCCCGAGCGGTCCTCGACGCACTGGAGTTGAAGGAAGCATGAGCGAGGCAGTGACCCGCATCCAGGTCGGTGGCACCGCGGGCACCGATCCCTACGAGGTCCTGGTGGGCCGTCAACTCCTCGGTGAACTGGCCGGGTTGATCGGCCAGCGGACCAAGCGGGTCGCCGTGGTCCACCCCGAGGCGCTCGCCGAGACCGGTGAGGCGCTCCGCGCCGACCTCGCGGACCAGGGCTTCGAGGCCGTCGCCATCCAGGTGCCGAACGCCGAGGAGGCCAAGACCGTCGAGGTCGCGGCCTACTGCTGGAAGGCGCTCGGCCAGTCCGGCTTCACCCGCACCGACGTCATCGTCGGCGTGGGCGGCGGCGCCACCACCGACCTGGCCGGTTTCGTCGCCGCCAGCTGGCTGCGCGGAGTGCGCTGGATCGCCGTCCCCACCACCGTGCTCGGCATGGTCGACGCGGCCGTCGGCGGCAAGACCGGCATCAACACCGCGGAGGGCAAGAACCTCGTCGGGGCCTTCCACCCGCCCGCCGGTGTGCTCTGCGACCTGGCCGCGCTCGACTCGCTGCCGGTCAACGACTTCGTCTCCGGACTCGCCGAGGTCATCAAGGCCGGCTTCATCGCCGACCCGGCGATCCTCGAACTCATCGAGTCCGACCCCGAGGCGGCCCGGACGCCCGCGGGACCGCACACCGCCGAGCTCATCGAGCGTTCCATCAAGGTCAAGGCGGAGGTCGTCTCCGGCGACCTCAAGGAGTCGGGACTGCGCGAGATCCTCAACTACGGCCACACGCTCGCGCACGCCATCGAGAAGAACGAGCGCTACAAGTGGCGGCACGGCGCGGCTGTCTCCGTCGGCATGCACTTCGCCGCCGAACTCGGCCGTCTCGCGGGCCGGCTCGACGACGCGACCGCCGACCGCCACCGTACGGTCCTGGAGTCCGTGGGTCTCCCGCTGAGCTACCGCTACGACCAGTGGCCCAAGCTCCTGGAGAACATGAAGGTCGACAAGAAGTCGCGCGGCGACCTGCTGCGCTTCATCGTCCTCGACGGACTGGCCAAGCCCACCGTCCTGGAGGGCCCCGACCCGGCCGTCCTCCTCGCGGCGTACGGCGAGGTCGCGGAGTAGCACGCGGCGGCCCGGCGGACGGATTCACCGGGAAGACCCCTGCTCAACCCGTTCCGCCCCCTGGGCACTTCGCGCCTTCCCCGGCCGTTCACACAACAACGGCCGGGGAAGGTACCGTTCGGTAGCGGCGGGACCGGTGTCCCGTTCGCCAGCGCCCATTGCCTGTACGAGACGGAGTGGCACCGGATGCAGCACGCAGTGGGGGCTCCGCTGCCGCCGCCCCATCAGCCGGGGCACGGACCGGCCGCCGGCTGGGCACCGGCCGGACAGCACCCGGGGCAGCCGGGTCCGGCACCCGCTCCGGGATTCGCCGGAGGCCCGGTCCCTCCGGGCGCTCCGCCCGCCCAGCCCCCGCAGCACCCCATGACCCCGCACCACGCGCCCGGGCAGCCTCCGCAGCACCCGTCCGCGCACCCCCCGCAGCACCTCCCCGTGCCGCCGCCGGAAACCACCGGGCATGTGCAACTGCCTCCGGGCGGACCGGTCGCGATGCCGAGCGCGCCGCCGGCCCCCGGCACCCCCGACCCGGCCGCCACCACGCTCGCGGTCCTGCTCATCGGTCCCGCTGGCGCCGGGAAGACCAGCGTCGCCAAGTACTGGGCCGACCACCGCCGTGTGCCCACCGCCCACATCAGCCTCGACGACGTGCGGGAGTGGGTGCGCTCGGGCTTCGCCGACCCGCAGACGGGGTGGAACGACCACTCCGAGGCGCAGTACCGCCTGGCCCGCCGCACCTGCGGCTTCGCCGCGCGGAACTTCCTGGCCAACGGCATCTCCTGCATCCTCGACGACGCGGTCTTCCCGGACCGCCCGGTCGTCGGCCTCGGCGGCTGGAAGCGTCACGTGGGCCCCGGTCTGCTGCCGGTCGTCCTGCTGCCGGGCCTGGAGATCGTCCTGGAGCGCAACGCGGAGCGCTCGGGGAACCGCCGCCTCAGTGACGAGGAGGTCGCGCGCATCCACGGCCGGATGGCCGGCTGGTACGGCTCGGGCCTGCCCATCATCGACAACTCCCAGCTCGACGTGGCCACCACGGCCCGCGTCCTGGACGACGTCCTCGCCCGCTCGATCGCCAGCCCTCCCCAGTGGTGACGCACCGCTGAAGCCTGCGCCACCGGCCGGCCCGCCCGCCACGAACCCGTCCGGCCCCCTGGGCGGACCCGTCCGGCCCTCTGGACCGGCGCCATCCGCCCACCGCTCGTACGCTCGGGTTCATGGCAGAGGTGTACGCGACCCGCAGAGAGCGACTCCGGGAGCGCTGTGCGGCGAGCGGCAGCGCGACGGCGCTGGTGACTCGTCCCGCCAACGTGAGGTATCTCGCCGGAGCGGCCCCGCACGGCTCCGTCCTGCTGCTGCTCGGCCGCGGCGAGGACGTGCTGCTGTGCGGCGGACCGCCGACCGGTGACGCCGTCGAGGGACGCCCGGACGAGGCGGTGGACGTCAGGGTGCTGCCGCAGGCCGGCGGAGACCCCGCCGTCGCCGCCGCGGGCATGGCCGCCGGACAGGGCGCCGAATCCCTCGCCGTCGAGGAGCACCACCTGACCGTGACCCGTCACCGCGCTCTCGGCTCGGTGGCGCCCCGGCTGCGCCTCGCGGACCTGGGAGGCGCGGTCGAGCAGCTGCGCGTCATCAAGGACGAGGAGGAGATCTCCTCGCTGCGGGTCGGCGCCGAGATCGCCGACCAGGCGCTCGGTGAACTCCTCGAATCCATCCTCGTCGGCCGGACGGAACGCCATCTCGCGCTGGAACTCGAACGCAGACTCGTCGACCACGGAGCGGACGGCCCGGCCTTCGCCACCTCGGTCGGAACCGGTCCGAACTCGGGCAAACGGGGTCACCGGCCCACCGACCGGCGGGTGGAGGAAGGCGACTTCCTCTCCGTCTGTCTCGGCGCGACCTACCGGGGCTACCGCTGTGAGATCGGTCGTACGTTCGTGATCGGCACCTCCCCCGCCGACTGGCAGATCGAGCTGTACGACCTCGTCTTCGCCGCTCAGCGCGCCGGACGGGAGGCCCTCCTGCCTGGTGCGGCCTACCGCGACGTGGACCGCGCGGCCCGTCACGTGCTGGACTCCGCGGGGCACACGGAAGGCGTCTCGTCCCTCACCGGGCACGGTGTCGGGCTCGAAATCGACGAGGACCCGCAGCTTGCCCCCGCGGCCATGGGTAAACTGGACGCTTGCGTGCCGGTCACCGTCGAACCGGGGGTCCACCTCCCGGGACGGGGCGGTGTCCGGATCGATGACACGCTCGTCGTACGCCCTGAGGCGGACGGCGGACCCGAGCTACTCACCATCACGACCAAGGAGCTGCTCGCGCTCTAGCTCTCAGAGCTGTGCGCCTGCGCCGGGGTCGTCCACGTCAGTCCAGGAGATTCCGCAACCGTGGCTTCCACGAACGACCTCAAGAACGGCCTGGTGCTCAAGCTCGACGGAGGCCAGCTCTGGTCCGTCGTCGAGTTCCAGCACGTCAAGCCCGGCAAGGGCCCGGCCTTCGTGCGCACCAAGCTGAAGAACGTGCTCTCCGGCAAGGTCGTCGACAAGACGTTCAACGCCGGCGTCAAGGTCGAGACGGCCACGATCGACAAGCGCGACATGCAGTTCTCGTACATGGACGGCGAGTACTTCGTCTTCATGGACATGGACACGTACGACCAGCTCATGGTCGACCGCAAGTCCGTCGGCGACGCCGCCAACTTCCTGATCGAGGGCTTCACCGCCACCGTCGCCCAGCACGAGGGCGAGGTGCTCTTCGTCGAGCTGCCGGCCGCCGTCGAGCTGGTCATCCAGGAGACCGAGCCGGGCGTCCAGGGCGACCGCTCCACCGGTGGCACCAAGCCCGCCACCCTGGAGACCGGCCACCAGATCCAGGTCCCGCTCTTCATTACCACCGGTGAGAAGATCAAGGTCGACACCCGCACGAGCGACTACCTCGGCCGGGTGAACAGCTAACCGTGGCTGCCCGCAACACGGCCCGCAAGCGCGCCTTCCAGATCCTCTTCGAGGGCGACCAGCGCGGCGTGGACGTCCTGACGGTCCTCGCGGACTGGATCCGGCACTCCCGGTCCGACACCCGGCAGCCGCCGGTCAGCGAGTACACGATGCAGCTGGTCGAGGGGTACGCCACCAAGGTGCGCCGGATCGACGACCTCATCGCGCAGTACGCCGTCGGCTGGACGCTGGACCGGATGCCGGTCGTCGACCGCAACATCCTGCGTCTTGGCGCCTACGAGCTGATCTGGGTCGACGAGACCCCCGACGCCGTGGTGCTCGACGAGTCGGTGCAGCTGGCCAAGGAGTTCTCCACGGACGAGTCGCCCTCGTTCGTGAACGGCCTGCTCGGCCGTTTCAAGGATCTGAAGCCGTCGCTGCGCCGCGACGAGGACTAGACGACGGACGCGTACGGCCCGCAGGGGACGTAGGCATCGCCGGAGGGCCCGCAGCCGACCGCTGCGGGCCCTCCGGCGTTCCTGCCGGGGTCCCGGCGCCTCAAGCGCGCTCCCGCCCTCTCGTGGGGCCTCTGGGGCCTCTGGTGTCTCTGAGGCCCATGAGAGCGCAGAAAGCCGCCGGGGTGGCCGGAACCATCAGGTTCCGGCCACCCCGGCGGCACGTTTCTGCTGAGCTGTGGGGCGGGATCAGCCCTCGTCGTGGGCGACCGCGCGACGCGCGTCGGCGTCCAGGACGCCCCAGCTGATCAGCTGCTCGGTCAGGACCGAGGGGGACTGGTCGTAGATGACGGCGAGGGTGCGCAGGTCGTCCTGGCGGATCGACAGCACCTTGCCGTTGTAGTCACCGCGCTGCGACTGGATCGTCGCCGCGTAGCGCTGGAGGGGGCCCGCCTTCTCGGCCGGCACGTGGGCCAGCCGCTCCAGGTCGAGGACCAGCTTCGGCGGCGGCTCGGCGGCACCGCCGGGCGTGGTGCCGGGCAGCAGCTCCTGCACCGGGACCCCGTAGAAATCGGCCAGTTCGGCAAGGCGCTGGACGGTCACGGCGCGGTCGCCGCGCTCGTACGAACCGACCACGACCGCCTTCCAGCGTCCCTGGGACTTCTCCTCGACGCCGTGGAGGGAAAGGCCCTGCTGGGTGCGGATGGCGCGGAGCTTGGCCCCGAGCTGTTTGGCGTATTCGCTGGACATATAGCTCCCCGGACGCTGTATCAACGTGCGGCTCCGCCGCGCGGCTGGTGACTCTGGTGACTCACTGTGAGGTTACGCAGCGTTACTCTCCCCCGTCAAGCGGAAGGGGTCGGACCCGGTCCCCGCACGGGTTCCACGCGGGGGTGGCTCAAAGGGGGGTGATCAGGCGCGTTGCCGGGCTGGTACCGTGGATGGCGCAATTCCGACGTCCTTTAATGATCCGTCCCGTGAGGCGGAGAAGGAGGTCCGTTTCCTATGGACTCAGAGCAGGACAAGCAGCAGTACGAAGCCGATGCGCGGCCCGTTCTGGAGGCACCCGACATCGCGCGGGTGCTGACCCGCATCGCCCACGAGATCGTCGAGCGCGCCAAGGGCGCCGACGACGTCGTGCTCCTCGGCATCCCGACCCGGGGCGTCTTCCTCGCCCGTCGGCTGGCCGACAAGCTCGAAGAGATCACCGACCGCAAGATCCCTGTCGGCTCCCTCGACATCACGATGTACCGCGACGACCTGCGCATGCATCCGCCGCGTGCGCTGGCCCGCACCGAGATCCCCGGTGACGGCATCGACGGCCGCCTCGTCGTCCTCGTCGACGACGTGCTCTTCTCCGGCCGCACCATCCGCGCCGCGCTCGACGCGCTGAACGACATCGGCCGCCCGCGCGCCGTGCAGCTCGCGGTCCTGGTCGACCGGGGCCACCGCGAACTGCCCATCCGCGCCGACTACGTCGGCAAGAACCTCCCCACGTCGTTGCGGGAGACGGTCAAGGTCCAGCTCGCCGAGGAGGACGGTCGCGACACCGTGCTGCTCGGTGCCAAGCGGACCGCCCCGGACGAGCAGCAGTAGCACTCCGGCCCACGCCGCCGAGTGCGCTCCCGCGCGCCCGCATGCCCGAATCCTCCCTGAACTTCCCTACGGAGCCTGACAGATGCAGCGTCATCTCATCTCGGCCGCCGACCTCACCCGCGACGACGCCGTCCTGATCCTCGACACCGCCGAGGAGATGGCCCGGGTCGCCGACCGGCCGATCAAGAAACTGCCGACCCTGCGCGGCCGCACCGTCGTCAACCTCTTCTTCGAGGACTCGACACGGACCCGGATCTCCTTCGAGGCCGCCGAGAAGCGCCTCTCCGCCGACGTCATCAACTTCACCGCCAAGGGGTCGAGCGTCTCCAAGGGCGAGTCCCTCAAGGACACCGCCCAGACCCTGGAGGCCATGGGGGTCGACGCCGTCGTCATCCGGCACGGCGCCTCCGGAGCCCCGTACCGGCTCGCCACCTCCGGGTGGATCGACGCCGCCGTGATCAACGCGGGCGACGGCACCCACCAGCACCCCACGCAGGCCCTGCTCGACGCCTTCACCATGCGCCGCCGGCTGGTCGGCCGGGACGCCGGGATCGGCCAGGACCTGGCCGGCAGGCGCATCACGATCGTCGGCGACGTCCTGCACAGCCGGGTCGCCCGCTCGAACGTCGACCTGCTGCACACCCTCGGCGCCGAGGTCACCCTCGTCGCACCGCCCACGCTGGTGCCGGTCGGCGTCGAGTCCTGGCCCTGCGAGATCTCCTACGACCTCGACAGCACGCTCTCCAAGTCCGACGCGGTGATGATGCTCCGCGTCCAGCGCGAGCGCATGAACGCGGCGTTCTTCCCGACCGAGCGCGAGTACTCGCGGCGCTACGGCCTCGACGGCGAGCGCATGGCGAAGATGCCCGAGCACGCCATCGTGATGCACCCCGGCCCGATGGTCCGCGGCATGGAGATCACCGCGGAGGTCGCCGACTCCGACCGCTGCACCGTCGTCGAGCAGGTCGCCAACGGCGTCTCCATCCGCATGGCCGTGCTCTACCTGCTGCTGGGCGGCAACGAGCCCGCCGTCACCCACACCCGTACCGAGGAGAAGTAAGAACCATGAGCAAGATCCTTATCCGTGGTGCGAAGGTGCTCGGCGGCGAGCCGCAGGACGTCCTCATCGACGGCGACACGATCGCCGCGGTCGGCACCGGACTGCCGGCGGAGGGCGCCGAGATCGTCGAGGCCGACGGCAAGGTCCTCCTGCCGGGCCTGGTCGACCTGCACACCCACCTGCGCGAGCCCGGCCGCGAGGACTCCGAGACCGTGCTGACCGGCACGCGCGCCGCGGCGAGCGGCGGCTTCACGGCCGTGTTCGCCATGGCCAACACCTTCCCCGTCGCCGACACCGCCGGCGTCGTCGAGCAGGTCTACCGGCTCGGCCAGCAGCACGGCTACTGCGACGTGCAGCCGATCGGCGCCGTCACCGTCGGCCTGGAGGGCAAGAAGCTCGCCGAGCTGGGCGCCATGCACGAGTCCGCCGCCGGCGTCACGGTCTTCTCCGACGACGGCAAGTGCGTCGACGACGCGGTGATCATGCGCCGCGCCCTGGAGTACGTGAAGGCCTTCGGCGGCGTCGTGGCCCAGCACGCCCAGGAGCCGCGCCTCACCGAGGGCGCCCAGATGAACGAGGGCATCGTCTCCGCAGAGCTGGGTCTCGGCGGCTGGCCGGCGGTGGCCGAGGAGTCGATCATCGCCCGCGACGTGCTGCTCGCCGAGCACGTCGGCTCCCGCGTCCACATCTGCCACCTGTCGACCGCCGGCTCCGTCGAGATCATCCGCTGGGCCAAGTCCCGCGGCATCGACGTCACCGCCGAGGTCACCCCGCACCACCTCCTGCTCACCGACGAGCTGGTGCGCAGCTACAACCCGGTCTACAAGGTCAACCCGCCGCTGCGCACCGAGCGGGACGTCATGGCGCTGCGCGAGGCGCTCGCCGACGGCACGATCGACATCGTCGCCACCGACCACGCGCCGCACCCGCACGAGGACAAGGACTGCGAGTGGGCCGCCGCGGCCATGGGCATGGTCGGCCTGGAGACCGCGCTGTCCGTCGTCCAGCAGACGATGGTCGAGACCGGCCTGCTCGACTGGGCCGGCGTCGCCGACCGCATGTCCACCAAGCCCGCGCTGATCGGCGGGGCTACCGGCCACGGACGCCCCGTCTCGGAGGGTGAACCCGCCAACCTCACCCTGGTCGACACCGCATACCGTGGGGACGTGGACCCCGCGGGCTTCGCCTCGCGCAGCCGCAACACCCCCTACGAGGGCCGTGAGCTGCCGGGCAGGGTCACCCACACCTGGCTGCGGGGCAAGGCCACCCTCGTCGACGGGAAGCTCGCGTGACACCTCTCCTCCCCCTGGCCGCCGAACAGAAGTCGGCGGAAGTGACCGACTGGGCCGCCCGCATCGGCTGGCTCGTCGGCATCGTCCTCTTCATCGCGCTCGTCTACTGGCTGATGCGCGAGGGCTGGAAGTGGCGCGGCACCCTCCAGGGCGACCTGCCCGAGCTCCCCACCGCGCCGGAAGGCACCGGCCCGGTGAGACTGAGCATGAGCGGCCGCTACCACGGCTCCACCACCGCCGGGCAGTGGCTCGACCGGATCGTGGCGCACGGCCTCGGCACCCGCAGCCGGGCCGAGCTCACGCTGACGGACGCGGGACTCGACGTCGTACGCCCCGGTGCGAGCGACTTCTTCGTCCCGGCCTCGCAGCTCCGGGAGGCCCGGCTCGACAAGGGCATCGCGGGCAAGGTCCTCACCGAGGGCGGTCTGCTCGTCGTCACCTGGCAGCACGGCGACCGGCTGCTCGACTCCGGTTTCCGCTCGGACCGCGCGGACGAGCACCCGACCTGGGTCGAGACCCTGAACAACATGATCAACACGACGGAAACGGAAGGCGCACGATGACGACCTCCACCCAGGGGAACGCCTCGCAGAGGAAAAAGGCGCTTCCCGCCGTACTCGTCCTGGAGGACGGCCGGGTCTTCCACGGCCGCGCCTACGGGGCCGTGGGGGAGACCTTCGGCGAAGCGGTGTTCTCCACCGGCATGACCGGCTACCAGGAGACCCTCACCGACCCGTCGTACCACCGCCAGGTCGTCGTGATGACCGCCCCGCACGTCGGCAACACCGGCGTCAACGACGAGGACCCCGAGTCGAAGCGGATCTGGGTCGCCGGATACGTCGTCCGCGACCCCGCCCGCGCGCCCTCCAACTGGCGCTCCCGCCGCTCCCTCGACGAGGAACTGCGCACGCAGGGCGTCGTCGGCATCAGCGGCATCGACACCCGCGCCCTCACCCGCCACCTCCGCGAGCGCGGCGCCATGCGGGTCGGCATCTTCTCCGGCAACGCGCTGCCCGACGAGGGCACCATGCTCGCCGAGGTCCGCCAGGCGCCCGAGATGAAGGGGGCGAACCTCGCCGCCGAGGTCGCCACCAAGGAGACGTACGTCGTCCCCGCGATCGGCGAGAAGAAGTTCACCGTCGCCGCCGTCGACCTGGGCATCAAGGGCATGACCCCGCACCGGATGGCCGAGCGCGGCATCGAGGTGCACGTGCTGCCCGCGACGGCCACCGCCGAGGACGTCTACGCCGTGAACCCCGACGGCGTGTTCTTCTCCAACGGTCCCGGCGACCCGGCGACCGCCGACGGTCCCGTCGCCCTGATGCGCGAGGTCCTCGCCCGCAGGACCCCGCTCTTCGGCATCTGCTTCGGCAACCAGATCCTCGGCCGGGCCCTCGGCTTCGGCACGTACAAGCTGAAGTACGGCCACCGCGGCATCAACCAGCCGGTGCAGGACCGTACGACCGGCAAGGTCGAGGTCACCGCGCACAACCACGGCTTCGCCGTCGACGCCCCGCTCGACAAGATCTCCGAGACGCCCTACGGCCGCGCCGAGGTCTCCCACGTCTGCCTCAACGACAACGTGGTGGAGGGCCTCCAACTGCTCGACCAGCCGGCCTTCAGCGTCCAGTACCACCCCGAAGCGGCGGCAGGACCGCACGACGCCGCCTACCTGTTCGACCGCTTCACGTCTTTGATGAACACAGCTCCGATGGAGGGCCAGCGTGCCTAAGCGCACCGATATCCAGTCCGTCCTGGTCATCGGCTCCGGCCCGATCGTCATCGGCCAGGCCGCCGAGTTCGACTACTCCGGCACCCAGGCGTGCCGCATCCTGCGGGCCGAGGGCCTGCGGGTCATCCTCGTCAACTCCAACCCGGCGACGATCATGACCGACCCGGAGATCGCCGACGCCACCTACGTCGAGCCGATCACCCCCGAGTTCGTCGAGAAGATCATCGCCAAGGAGCGCCCGGACGTCCTGCTGCCGACCCTCGGCGGCCAGACGGCCCTCAACACCGCGATCTCCATGCACGAGCAGGGTGTGCTGGAGAAGTACGGCGTCGAGCTGATCGGCGCCAACGTCGAGGCCATCAACAAGGGCGAGGACCGCGAACTCTTCAAGGGGGTCGTCGAGGCCGTCCGCGAGAAGATCGGCCACGGCGAGTCCGCCCGGTCCGTGATCTGCCACACCATGGACGACGTGATCGCGGGCGTGGACACGCTCGGCGGCTACCCCGTCGTCGTCCGCCCCTCTTTCACCATGGGCGGCGCGGGTTCCGGCTTCGCCCACGACGAGGAGGAGCTGCGCCGCATCGCCGGCCAGGGCCTGACGCTCTCCCCGACCACCGAGGTGCTCCTGGAGGAGTCCATCCTCGGCTGGAAGGAGTACGAGCTGGAGCTGATGCGCGACAAGAACGACAACGTCGTGGTCGTCTGCTCCATCGAGAACTTCGACCCCATGGGCGTCCACACCGGTGACTCGATCACCGTCGCCCCGGCGATGACGCTCACCGACCGCGAGTACCAGCGACTGCGCGACATCGGCATCGCGATCATCCGCGAGGTCGGCGTCGACACCGGCGGCTGCAACATCCAGTTCGCGGTCAACCCCGAGGACGGCCGCATCATCGTCATCGAGATGAACCCGCGCGTCTCGCGCTCCTCGGCGCTCGCCTCCAAGGCCACCGGCTTCCCGATCGCCAAGATCGCCGCCAAGCTGGCCGTGGGCTACACGCTCGACGAGATCCCGAACGACATCACCGAGAAGACCCCGGCGTCCTTCGAGCCGACCCTCGACTACGTCGTCGTGAAGGCCCCGCGCTTCGCCTTCGAGAAGTTCCCGTCCGCCGACTCCACCCTCACGACCACCATGAAGTCGGTCGGCGAGGCCATGGCGATCGGCCGCAACTTCACCGAGGCGCTGCAGAAGGCGCTGCGCTCGCTGGAGAAGAAGGGCAGCCAGTTCACCTTCGTCGGCGAGCCCGGCGACAAGGCCGAGCTGCTCGACGAGGCCGTCCGGCCCACCGACGGCCGCATCAACTGCGTCATGCAGGCCATCCGCGCGGGCGCCACACCCGAGGAGGTCTTCGAGTCCACGAAGATCGACCCCTGGTTCGTCGACCAGCTGTTCCTGATCAAGGAGATCGCGGACGAGCTGGCCGCCGCTGACAAGCTCGACCCCGAGCTGCTCGCCGAGGCCAAGCGGCACGGCTTCTCCGACACGCAGATCGCCGAGATCCGCGGCCTGCGCGAGGACGTCGTACGCGAGGTGCGGCACGCGCTCGGTGTGCGCCCGGTCTTCAAGACGGTCGACACCTGCGCCGCCGAGTTCGCCGCGAAGACGCCGTACTTCTACTCCTCCTACGACGAGGAGAGCGAGGTCGCGCCGCGCGAGAAGCCCGCCGTGATCATCCTGGGCTCCGGGCCCAACCGCATCGGCCAGGGCATCGAGTTCGACTACTCCTGCGTCCACGCCTCCTTCGCGCTCAGCGACGCGGGCTACGAGACCGTGATGGTCAACTGCAACCCCGAGACCGTCTCCACGGACTACGACACCTCCGACCGCCTGTACTTCGAGCCGCTGACGCTCGAGGACGTGCTGGAGATCGTGCACGCCGAGACGCTGGCGGGACCCGTCGCCGGTGTGATCGTGCAGCTCGGCGGCCAGACCCCGCTCGGTCTGGCGCAGGCACTCAAGGACAACGGCGTGCCGGTCGTGGGCACCTCGCCCGAGGCGATCCACGCCGCCGAGGACCGCGGCGCCTTCGGCCGGGTCCTCGCGGAGGCGGGCCTGCCCGCCCCCAAGCACGGCACCGCCACCACCTTCACCCAGGCCAAGGCGATCGCCGACGAGATCGGCTACCCCGTCCTCGTCCGCCCCTCGTACGTCCTCGGCGGCCGCGGCATGGAGATCGTGTACGACGAGACGCGCCTCTCCTCGTACATCGCCGAGTCGACCGAGATCAGCCCCTCCCGGCCGGTCCTCGTCGACCGGTTCCTCGACGACGCGATCGAGATCGACGTCGACGCGCTGTACGACGGCGAGGAGCTCTACCTCGGCGGCGTCATGGAGCACATCGAGGAGGCCGGCATCCACTCCGGCGACTCGGCGTGCGCGCTCCCGCCGATCACCCTCGGCGGGTTCGACATCAAGCGGCTGCGCGCCTCGACGGAGGCCATCGCCAAGGGCGTCGGCGTCCGCGGCCTGATCAACATCCAGTTCGCCATGGCCGGCGACATCCTCTACGTCCTGGAGGCCAACCCGCGCGCCTCGCGCACCGTCCCCTTCACCTCGAAGGCGACCGCGGTGCCGCTCGCGAAGGCCGCCGCCCGCATCTCGCTCGGCGCGACCGTCGCCGAACTGCGTGCCGAGGGGCTGCTCCCGGCCGACGGCGACGGCGGCACCCTGCCGCTCGACGCGCCGATCTCCGTCAAGGAGGCCGTCATGCCGTGGTCGCGCTTCCGCGACATCCACGGCCGCGGCGTCGACACGGTGCTCGGTCCGGAGATGCGCTCCACCGGTGAAGTCATGGGCATCGACTCGGTGTTCGGCACGGCGTACGCCAAGTCGCAGGCGGGCGCCTACGGCCCGCTGCCGACCAAGGGCCGCGCCTTCATCTCGGTCGCCAACCGCGACAAGCGCTCGATGATCTTCCCGGCGCGTGAACTCGTCGCCCACGGCTTCGAGCTGATGGCCACCTCCGGCACGGCCGAGGTGCTCAAGCGCAACGGCATCAACGCCACCGTCGTGCGCAAGCAGAGCGAGGGCACCGGTCCGAACGGCGAGAAGACCATCGTCCAGCTCATCCACGACGGCGAGGTCGACCTCATCGTCAACACGCCGTACGGCACCGGCGGCCGCCTCGACGGCTACGAGATCCGGACCGCGGCCGTGGCCCGGGCGGTCCCGTGCCTCACGACGGTGCAGGCGCTCGCCGCCGCCGTCCAGGGCATCGACGCGCTCAACCACGGAGACGTGGGCGTCCGCTCACTCCAGGAACACGCGGAGCATCTGACCGCCGCGCGCGACTAGCAGCCCAGAGGGGGACACCGGACGGTGTCCCCCTCTTCATGAGGCCCCTATCCCGCCGAGGCCCTCACCGGGCTCTTCCGAGGACACGATCATGTACAAGCTCTTCTTCAACCTCGTCTTCAAGCGGATGGACCCCGAGCGGGCCCACCACCTCGCCTTCCGCTGGATCCGGCTCACCGTCCGCGTCCCCGTCCTGCGCACCTTCGTCGCCGCCGCGCTCGCGCCCCGCCACGCGGAACTGCGCACCGAGGCGTTCGGGCTGCGCATGCACGGCCCCTTCGGACTCGCCGCCGGGTTCGACAAGAACGCCGTGGCCATCGACGGCATGGCGATGCTCGGCTTCGACCACATCGAGATCGGCACGGTCACCGGGGAGCCCCAGCCCGGCAACCCCAGGAAGCGGCTGTTCCGCCTCGTACCGGACCGCGCGCTGATCAACCGCATGGGCTTCAACAACGAGGGCTCCGCGGCCGTCTCCGAGCGCCTGGCGGCCCGCACGCCCGTCTTCAGGACCGTCGTCGGCGTCAACATCGGCAAGACCAAGGTGGTCCCCGAGGCGGAGGCCGTCGGCGACTACGTGACATCGACCGAGCGCCTCGCCCGGCACGCCGACTACCTCGTGGTGAACGTCTCCTCCCCGAACACTCCCGGCCTGCGCAACCTCCAGGCCACCGAGGTGCTCCGCCCGCTGCTGAGCGCGGTCCGCGAGGCCGCCGACCGCTCGGTCACCGGCCGGCGCGTCCCGCTCCTCGTCAAGATCGCGCCCGACCTCGCCGACGAGGACGTCGACGCGGTCGCCGACCTCGCCGTGGAACTCGGCCTCGACGGGATCATCGCGACGAACACCACCATCGCGCGCGAGAGCCTCGGCCTGCTCTCCGACCCCGCGCTCGCCGGGGAGTCCGGCGGACTCTCGGGCGCACCGCTCAAGGCCCGCTCGCTGGAGGTGCTGCGCCGCCTCTACGCGCGCGTGGGCGACCGCGTCACCCTGGTGGGCGTCGGCGGCATCGAGAACGCCGAGGACGCCTGGCAGCGCATCCTGGCCGGCGCCACGCTGGTCCAGGGCTACAGCGCCTTCGTCTACGAAGGGCCCTTCTGGGGCCGCGCCATCCACAAGGGGCTCGCCGCCCGTCTGCGGACGAGCCCGTACGCCACCCTCGCCGACGCGGTCGGCGCCGACGTGAGGACGTCCGCATGAGCCTGGAACCCTTCGGCGCCCGCCTGCGCCGCGCCATGGACGAGCGGGGCCCGCTGTGCGTGGGCATCGACCCGCACGCCTCGCTGCTCGCCGACTGGGGCCTGGCCGACGACATCGCCGGGCTGGAACGCTTCAGCCGCACGGTCGTCGAGGCGCTCGCCGACCGGGTCGCCGTCCTGAAGCCGCAGAGCGCCTTCTTCGAGCGGTTCGGCTCCCGTGGGATCGCCGTCCTGGAGAAGTCGGTCGAGGAGGCCCGCGCCGCCGGGGCGCTGGTCGTGATGGACGCCAAGCGCGGCGACATCGGCTCGACCATGGCCGCGTACGCCGAGACCTTCCTCCGCAAGGACGCGCCGCTCTTCTCGGACGCGCTGACGGTGTCGCCCTTCCTCGGCTACGGCTCGCTGCTGCCCGCGGTCGAGCTGGCGCGCGAGAGCGGGGCCGGACTCTTCGTCCTCGCGCTCACCTCCAACCCGGAGGGCGGCGAGGTCCAGCACGCCCTGCGCGAGGACGGCCGGAACGTCGGGGCGACGATGCTGGCGCACCTGGCCGTCGAGAACGCCGGCGAGACACCGCTCGGCTCCTTCGGCGCGGTCGTCGGCGCCACGCTGGGCGATCTGTCCTCGTACGACCTCGACATCAACGGTCCGCTCCTCGCGCCCGGCATCGGCGCCCAGGGGGCGACGCCGGCCGATCTGGCGGGCGTCTTCGGCCCCGCGGTGCGCAACGTCGTCCCGAACGTGAGCCGGGGCGTCCTGCGGTTCGGTCCCGACGTGGTCGCGCTGCGCTCCTCGGCGGACCGCTTCGCGGAGGAGATCAGGGCCGCCGTGACCGCCGCCTGAGCCCTTCGCGCCGCTCCGGAACACCCCTGGCGACCGTCTTCCCGGCGCCCCGCGTCTGAATACATTCTCAAATCCGGGGCATTATGTCGGAAATGTCGGGCCCCAGGGAGGCTGACCAGGACTTTTCCGCTGTTCTCGCTGACTCTGGCGCACTTGCCCGCTAGTCTCCGTCGAGAGAACGGGCAAGCGTGTTGCTCGTACCTCCCCAGGTGTGGGGCGAACAGGTCTCTCACCGGTCCGTATCCGACAGTTCGACATCCGAGGTGACGTAGGCGTGGCTCTTCCGCCCCTTACCCCTGAACAGCGCGCAGCCGCGCTCGAAAAGGCCGCCGCGGCTCGCCGGGAGCGGGCCGAGGTCAAGAATCGACTCAAGCACTCCGGTGCCTCTCTCCACGAGGTCATCAAGCAGGGCCAGGAGAACGACGTCGTCGGCAAGATGAAGGTCTCGGCCCTTCTGGAGTCCCTGCCGGGCGTGGGCAAGGTCCGCGCCAAGCAGATCATGGAGCGACTCGGGATCTCCGAGAGCCGCCGCGTACGCGGTCTCGGCTCGAATCAGATCGCCTCTTTGGAGCGTGAGTTCGGCGGTTCCGGCGCCTGAGTCCTGGGCACCCCGGGATTGCTGGAATAATCGCTGCATGAGTGAACGTCCGCGGCTGACCGTGCTCTCCGGCCCCTCAGGGGTCGGCAAGAGCACGGTCGTCGCTCATATGCGCAAGGAACACCCCGAGGTCTGGCTCTCGGTGTCGGCGACGACCCGCAAGCCCCGCCCCGGCGAGAAGCACGGGGTGCACTACTTCTTCGTCTCCGACGAGGAGATGGACAAGCTGATCGCCAACGGCGAGCTGCTGGAGTGGGCCGAGTTCGCGGGCAACCGCTACGGAACCCCCCGTGCCGCCGTCCTGGAGCACCTGGAGTCGGGCGTGCCCGTCCTCCTGGAGATCGACCTCCAGGGTGCGCGCCAGGTCCGCGGGTCGATGCCGGAGGCGCTGCTCGTCTTCCTGGCCCCGCCCTCCTGGGAGGAGCTGGTCCGCAGGCTCACCGGCCGCGGCACCGAATCCCCCGAGGTGATCGAGCGGCGCCTCGCGGCCGCGAAGATCGAACTGGCGGCCGAGCCGGAGTTCGACGGCACCCTGGTCAACACCTCCGTCGAGGACGTGGCGCGTGAGCTGCTAGCCTTGGTGGAAGTTGTTTGATCTTTCAGGTCTTTTTCCACCTTTCGGAAGGCAGAGCGTGTCCTCTTCCATCACCGCTCCCGAGGGCATCATCAACCCTCCGATCGACGAGCTTCTCGAGGCCACCGACTCGAAGTACAGCCTGGTGATCTACGCGGCCAAGCGTGCCCGCCAGATCAACGCGTACTACTCGCAGCTCGGCGAGGGCCTCCTCGAGTACGTCGGTCCGCTCGTCGACACCCACGTCCACGAGAAGCCGCTGTCGATCGCCCTGCGCGAGATCAACGCGGGACTGCTGACGTCCGAGGCCGTCGAGGGCCCCGCCCAGTAGTCGTTCCACATCCTCATCCCAGGCCCGGCGGCGCGACCGCCGGGCCTGTGGTGTGTCATGGAGTCGTACGTTTCCTAGTGCGGGGAGAGACGGTGGACAAGCCGAGGGTCGTCCTGGGGGTCAGCGGTGGAATCGCCGCGTACAAGGCCTGTGAGCTGCTGCGACGACTGACCGAGTCGGGCCACGACGTACGGGTCGTACCCACCGCGTCCGCCCTGCACTTCGTCGGCGCCGCCACCTGGTCCGCGCTCTCCGGCCACCCCGTCTCCACGGAGGTCTGGTCGGACGTCCACGAGGTCCCGCACGTACGCATCGGGCAGCACGCCGACCTGGTGGTGGTGGCCCCCGCGACGGCGGACATGCTGGCCAAGGCGGCCCACGGGCTCGCCGACGACCTGCTCACCAACACCCTGCTCACCGCCCGCTGCCCGGTCGTCTTCGCGCCCGCCATGCACACCGAGATGTGGGAGCACCCGGCCACCCAGGAGAACGTGGCAACCCTGCGGCGCCGCGGCGCCGTCGTCATCGAGCCCGCCGTCGGCCGCCTGACCGGCGTCGACACCGGCAAGGGGCGGCTGCCCGACCCGGGGGAGATCTTCGAGGTCTGCCGCCGCGTCCTCGCCCGGGGTGTCACCGAGCCGGATCTCGCCGGACGGCACGTCCTCGTCAGCGCCGGCGGCACCCGGGAGCCCCTCGACCCCGTCCGGTTCCTCGGCAACCGCTCCTCGGGCAAGCAGGGGTACGCGCTGGCCCGCACCGCCGCCGCGCGGGGCGCCCGCGTCACCCTGATCGCCGCGAACACCGGCCTCCCGGACCCGGCCGGCGTCGACGTGATCCAGGTCGGGACCGCCGTACAGCTGCGGGAAGCCGTGCTGAAGGCGGCCCCGGAGGCCGACGCCGTGGTGATGGCGGCCGCGGTGGCGGACTTCCGCCCCCAGACGTACGCGGCCGGAAAGATCAAGAAGAAGGACGGCCGGGAGCCGGAGCCGATCGTGCTCGTCCGCAATCCGGACATCCTCGCGGAGATCTCCGCCGAACGGGCGCGGCCCGGCCAGGTGGTCGTCGGCTTCGCGGCCGAGACGGACGACGTCCTGGCCAACGGACGGACCAAGCTTGCACGCAAGGGCTGCGATCTGCTGGTGGTGAACGAGGTCGGCGAGAGCCGGACGTTCGGCTCCGAGGAGAACGAGGCCGTGGTGCTCGGGGCCGACGGAAGCGAGACGCCGGTGGCCCACGGGCCGAAGGAAGCGCTGGCCGACACGGTCTGGGACCTCGTGACACGCCGACTGGGGTGAATGTCTCATCCACCCCTCCGGATGCCCCGAAGCCCATGAAATCGGGCGTGGCGACCCTGGCGGACCCCCATGGCGATGGCGCAGAATGCCCGTGCCGCAGGTCACAGGCTTCCCGAGAGGCGAGACAGGGGTCCTGCGGATGAGCGCGACCGATAAACTGTTCTCGGACGACGCCGGGCGCAGCCCCCGGCCCGTCCACCCATGATCAGCCAGCAGCCGCTGCAACCACAGGGAGCGTTGTGTCCCGTCGCCTGTTCACCTCGGAGTCCGTGACCGAGGGTCACCCCGACAAGATCGCTGACCAGATCAGCGACACCATTCTCGACGCGCTTCTGCGAGAGGACCCGACGTCCCGGGTCGCCGTGGAGACGCTCATCACGACCGGCCTGGTGCACGTGGCCGGCGAGGTCACGACCAAGGCCTACGCGCCGATCGCGCAGCTGGTCCGCGACAAGATCCTCGAGATCGGCTACGACTCGTCGAAGAAGGGCTTCGACGGGGCGTCCTGTGGCGTGTCGGTGTCGATCGGTTCCCAGTCCCCGGACATCGCGCAGGGTGTCGACACGGCGTACGAGTCGCGGGTCGGGGGCGCCTCCCAGGGCGACGAGGGCGACGAGCTGGACAAGCAGGGTGCCGGCGACCAGGGCCTGATGTTCGGGTACGCGACGGATGAGACCCCGAACCTGATGCCGCTCCCGATCCACCTCGCGCACAAGCTCTCTCGCCGGCTGTCCGAGGTCCGCAAGAACGGGACCATCCCGTACCTGCGTCCCGACGGCAAGACCCAGGTCACCATCGAGTACGACGGCGACAAGGCGGTCCGCCTGGACACCGTCGTCGTCTCCTCGCAGCACGCGTCGGACATCGACCTGGAGTCCCTCCTCGCCCCCGACATCCGCGAGTTCGTGGTGGAGCCGGAGCTGAAGGCCCTCCTGGACGACGGCATCAAGCTGGAGACCGAGGGTTACCGCCTGCTGGTGAACCCGACCGGCCGCTTCGAGATCGGTGGCCCGATGGGCGACGCCGGCCTCACCGGCCGCAAGATCATCATCGACACGTACGGCGGCATGGCCCGTCACGGCGGCGGCGCCTTCTCGGGCAAGGACCCGTCCAAGGTCGACCGCTCCGCCGCGTACGCGATGCGCTGGGTCGCGAAGAACGTCGTCGCCGCGGGTCTCGCCTCCCGCTGCGAGGTGCAGGTCGCGTACGCCATCGGCAAGGCCGAGCCGGTCGGTCTGTTCGTCGAGACCTTCGGCACCGCCAAGGTCGACGCCGAGAAGATCGAGACCGCCATCTCCGAGGTCTTCGACCTCCGCCCGGCGGCCATCATCCGTGACCTCGACCTGCTCCGCCCGATCTACTCCCAGACCGCCGCCTACGGCCACTTCGGCCGTGAGCTGCCCGACTTCACGTGGGAGCGGACGGACCGGGTGGACGCGCTCCGCAAGGCCGCGGGCCTGTAGCCCCCGCCTTCTCCGCCTGATCCGTGAGGCCCGGCACCCCAGGGTGCCGGGCCTCACGGCTGCGCGGACGCGGCCCCGCCCGCCGTGCCCGGTGCGATGGCCACGGGTACTTCGGGGTGATGCTCACTCGCGGGTGCGCATCGCGCCGCCGGTCCTGGACCGGTACGACCGAGCGGCGCACGGCAAGAGGCGTCGTCGTGGCGTCGGCGCTCCGCGGCCGGCCCGATCTCGGGCCCACGGCGGTGTCGGTGCGGTCTGGTAGGAATACTGCTGTGAGCAGCAGTAACGGTCGACCCGAGGGTGACGGCCCCGACGGCGCCGCCGCGGACGGCACGGGCGGCGCGGACGGCGGGCCGCCCGAGCAGCTTGCGCTGATCCGGGAGACGGTCCGCCGGTCGAGGACGCCGAAGGCGCCGAAGGCCAAGCCGCGGACCTGGCGCGGGGCAGCGGTGGCGAAGGAGCTTCCCGTCGCGCGCGTCCTCGTCGACAAAGGGGTCCTGCACCTCGACCGCTACTTCGACTACGCCGTGCCCGAGGACCTCGACGAGGCCGCTCGGCCGGGCGTGCGGGTGCGGGTGCGGTTCGGTGCCGGCGGACGCAATGTCCGGGACGGCCGGCGCGAGGGCGGCGGTCTGATCGACGGCTACCTCGTCGAACGGGTCGCCGAGTCGGACTACGCGGGGCCGCTCGCCGCCCTCGCCCAGGTCGTCTCGCCCGAGCCCGTCCTCGGGCCCGAACTGCTGGGACTCGCCCGCGCCGTCGCCGACCGGTACGCGGGATCGCTCGCCGACGTTCTGCAACTGGCCGTTCCGCCACGGCACGCCCGGGCCGAGGCCCGCGAATCGCCGCCGCCTCCACCGCCGCCCGCGGCCCCCGACCCCGGGACCTGGCGGCGGTACGGGCGGGGGGCCGACCTCCTCACCTCGCTCGCCTCCGGCGGCGCCCCGCGCGCCGTGTGGACCGCGCTGCCAGGACCGGAGTGGGCCGAGGAGATCGCCCGGGCCGTACAGGCGACGCTCGCCTCCGGGCGGGGCGCTCTCGTCGTCGTGCCGGCCGGGCGCCCCACCTCCCGCGTGGACGCGGCGCTCCGAGCCCTGCTGGGGGAGGGGCAGCACGCCGTGCTGACCGCCGACGCGGGACCGGAAAGGCGCTACCGCGAGTGGCTGGCCGTACGACGCGGCGCGGTGCGGGCGGCCGTCGGCACCCGCGCCGCGATGTTCGCGCCGGTGCGGAACCTCGGGCTCGTCGTCGTGTGGGACGACGGCGACGCGGGACACAGTGACGACAACGCCCCCTTCCCGCATGTCCGCGAGGTGCTGGAGCTGCGCGCGTCGCGGGACAAGTGCGGCTTCCTGCTGGGCGGCTGGACCTGCACCGTGGAGGCCGCGCAGCTGGTCGAGAGCGGCTGGGCCCTGCCGCTGGCCGCCGACCGGGAGCAGGTGCGCGCCGCCGCGCCCCTGGTGCGGACCGTCGGGGACGGCGATCTCGCGCGCGACGAGGCGGCCCGCGCCGCGCGGCTGCCCACGATCGCCTGGCAGATCGTGCGGGAGGGGCTGCGGCAAGGGCCCGTGCTGGTCCAGGTGCCCCGTCGGGGTTACGTGCCGCGGATGGCGTGCGCCCAGTGCAGGGCGCCCGCGCGGTGCCGGCACTGCGCGGGTCCGCTGGAGGCGCAGGACGCGCAGGCCCTGCGGTGCGCGTGGTGCGGCCGCGACGAGATCGCCTGGCACTGCGAGGAGTGCGGAGGCTTCCGGCTGCGGGCCCAGATCGTCGGCGCGCGCCGGACCGCCGAGGAACTGGGACGCGCGTTCCCGGCCGTGCCCGTGCGCACGTCCGGCCGGGAGCAGGTGCTGGACACGGTCTCCGGGACCCCCGCCCTGGTGGTGAGCACGCCGGGCGCGGAACCCGTCGCCGAGGGCGGCTACGCGGCGGCCCTGCTGCTCGACGGCTGGGCCATGCTCGGCCGGCCCGACCTGCGGGCCGGGGAGGACGCGCTGCGCCGCTGGATCGGCGCGGCGGCGCTGGTCCGTCCGCAGGGCGAGGGCGGCACGGTCGTCGTGGTGGCCGAACCGACCCTGCGGCCCGTGCAGGCGCTCGTGCGGTGGGATCCCGTCGGCCACGCGGTGCGTGAACTCGCCGAGCGGGCCGAGCTGGGGTTCCCGCCGGTCTCCCGGATGGCGGCGGTGTCCGGCACGCCGGAGGCGCTCGCCGGGTTCCTCGCCGGAGCCCAACTGCCGGGCGACGCCGAGGTGTTGGGACCCGTTCCGGTGCCGGCCGCCGAGGCGGCACGCGGACGTCGGCCCAGCGGCCCGCCCACCGGGGAGCCGGCGGAGCGCGTGCTGGTCCGGGTGCCACCGGGCAGTGGCGCCGCGCTGGCGGCGGCCCTGAAGCACGCACAGGCGGCACGCATGGCCCGTGGCGGGACAGAGCCCGTACGGATCCGGATCGATCCCCTCGACATTGGCTGACTCGACCGGCGAGGTGCCTTCCTCCCGTCCGAAGGGGAGGGGGACAGGTGGCCGTTCTCCGGTCGGGGCAGACGCACGACTGCCTCCCGGGGCCCTGGCCGGGAGGCAGTTCTCGGTCTCCGATGGGGGAGGGGGGTCAGCCGTTGCGCGGACCCGGGAAGGCCGTGGGCCTGACCTCGTCGCGGAAGGGGCTGCCCGCGGTGGGCTGGGTGGGCATGGAGCGGGCTGCGGGGACCGTGGGCACCGCGGGGAGTCCGGCGCCGACGGAGACCGTGCGGGTGCTCGCCGTCTCCGTGGCGCGCTCCGCCTCGGCGGCCGCCTGGGCGGCGGCGCGGCGGGCGCCGTAACGGCGGTGCACCGCCTGCTTGGTGACCCCGAGAGCCGATCCCACCGCGTCCCACGAGAATCCGAGTGAGCGGTCGAAGTCCACGGCAGCCGTGACCAGGGTCTCGACACTGTCCCGCAGCTCCTGCGCGAGACGGACGGTCGGGGCGGGGGCACGCCCGTAGACGACGAAGCCCGTGGAGGGGCCGGAGCGGCGCGGGCGGTAGACGTTGCCCAACTGAGCGGTGAGCGTGCGCAGTGCGTCCACCTGCCGGCGGACCCGCTCGATGTCCCGCACCAGCAAATGCAGGCTGGCCCGAGCCTGGGCGTCGTGGGTTGCGTGGTCGGCCATGAACAAGCCTCTCGAACCGGCGTTTAAAAGGATCGGGCCGCTCGTGCAGCCCGCTGTGGTCAACTCTTCCTTGACCAACGCGTGGACGGGTGAGTGGTCACGCTGCGGGGGCGTGAGGGCATATGCACGGGGCGCGCCACAGGACGTACGCCCCCTGTCGTGAGAGTGACGCGCCCCCCGGTCCTGATCTCGGACGCGTCACCCGCCCGGGCCCGCCGGACAGGGGCGGGCGAACCCCCGAGCCCCGGCGCCGCAGGCGGCATAGACTGGTGCGCTGCCCCGCGCTGCGCCCCTCCCGGCTCGCGCGCGGGCATGGAAGAACTCCCGCCCGAGAGGCCAACCGCCACCCATGAAGCTCGTCTTCGCAGGTACCCCCGAGGTCGCCGTTCCCGCCCTGGACGCCCTGATCGCCTCCGGGCGGCACGAGGTGGCCGCCGTCGTGACCCGGCCGGACGCGCCGGCCGGCCGAGGGCGGCGGCTCGTCGCGAGCCCGGTCGCCGTACGGGCACAGGAGGCCGGGATCGAGGTGCTCAAGCCCGCGAAGCCCCGCGACGAGGAGTTCCTGGCCCGGCTGCGGGAGATCGGCCCCGACTGCTGTCCCGTCGTCGCCTACGGCGCGCTGCTGCCCCGCGTCGCCCTCGACATCCCCGTGCACGGCTGGGTCAACCTGCACTTCTCCCTGCTGCCCGCCTGGCGCGGCGCCGCCCCCGTACAGCACTCGATCATGGCCGGCGACGAGATCACCGGCGCCTCCACCTTCCTGATCGAGGAGGGCCTCGACTCGGGCCCCGTCTACGGCACGGTCACCGAGGAGATCCGGCACACCGACACCAGTGGCGACCTGCTGACGCGGCTCGCGTTCGCCGGTTCGGGACTGCTCGCCGCCACGATGGACGGCATCGAGGACGGCACCCTCAAGGCCGTACCGCAGCCCGCCGACGGTGTCAGCACCGCGCCGAAGATCTCCGTCGAGAACGCCCACGTCGACTGGGCCGCCCCGGCGCTGCGGGTCGACCGCGTGGTGCGCGGCTGCACCCCGGCCCCCGGCGCCTGGACCGTCTTCCGGGACGAGCGGCTCAAGCTCATCCAGGTCGCCACCCTGCCCGACCGCACGGACCTCGCCCCGGGCGAGCTGTCCGTCGCCAAGAACAACGTGTACGTGGGCACCGGCTCGTACGCCGTCGAGCTGCTCTGGGTGCAGGCCCAGGGCAAGAAGCCGATGCGCGCGGCCGACTGGGCCCGCGGGGTACGGATCCCCTCCGGTGAGCGGCTCGGGGTCTGACGTCCGCCCCACGGCCGGTCCGCCCCACGGCCGGTCCGCGCCGCGCGGCGTAGGCTGAACAACGCACCTTTTCCTGGATCCGGAGCACCTTTTTCGTGAGTGAGCAGTCCCGTCGGCCGAACAAGCCCGGCAAGCCCTATCGTCGCCCCCAGAAGGACCCGGTCCGCATGCTCGCCTTCGAGGCGCTGCGGGCCGTGGACGAGCGGGACGCGTACGCGAACCTCGTCCTGCCGCCGCTGCTGCGCAAGGCGCGGGAGAAGGGCGACTTCGACGGCCGGGACGCCGCGCTCGCCACGGAGCTGGTCTACGGCACGCTGCGCCGGCAGGGGACGTACGACGCCGTCATCCGCGCCTGTGTCGACCGGCCGCTGCGCGAGGTCGACCCGCCCGTCCTCGACGTGCTCAGCCTCGGCGTCCACCAGCTGCTCGGCACGCGCATCCCGACCCACGCAGCCGTCTCCGCGTCCGTGGAGCTGGCCCGGGTGGTGCTCGGTGACGGGCGGGCGAAGTTCGTCAACGCCGTTCTGCGGAAGGTGTCGCGGCAGGACCTGGACGCCTGGGTGGAGCAGGTCGCGCCGCCCTACGACGAGGACCCCGAGGACCACCTCGCCGTCGTGCACTCGCACCCCCGCTGGGTCGTCTCCGCGCTGTGGGACTCCCTCGGCGGCGGCCGGGCCGGCATCGAGGACCTGCTGGAGGCCGACAACGAACGGCCCGAGGTGACGCTCGTCGCCCGGCCCGGACGCTCCACCGCCGACGAGATCCTCGGCGCGCTCGACGAGGACTCGGCACTGCCGGGCCGCTGGTCGCCGTACGCCGTGCGGCTCTCCGAGGGCGGCGAACCGGGCGCGATCGACGCCGTCCGGGAGGGGCGCGCGGGCGTCCAGGACGAGGGCAGCCAGCTCGTCGCCATCGCCCTCGCGAACGCGCCGCTCGAAGGGCCCGACCGGGTCTGGCTGGACGGCTGTGCCGGACCCGGTGGCAAGGCCGCGATGCTGGCGGGCCTCGCCGCCCGGCGCGGCGCCACGCTGCTCGCCTCCGAGAAGCAGCCCCACCGCGCGGGACTGGTCGCCAAGGCGCTCGCCGGGAACCCCGGCCCCTACCAGGTGATCACGGCGGACGGCACGCGTCCGCCGTGGCGTCCCGGCACCTTCGACCGGGTGCTCATGGACGTTCCCTGCACGGGTCTGGGCGCTCTGCGCCGTCGCCCCGAGGCCCGCTGGCGGCGCCGCCCCGAGGACCTCGTCGGCTTCGCCCCGCTCCAGCGCGGGCTGCTGCGTACCGCCCTCGACTCGGTGCGGGTCGGCGGCGTCGTCGGATACGCGACCTGTTCGCCGCACCTCGCGGAGACCCGCGCGGTCGTCGACGACGTCCTCAAGCACTACGACGGCGGCTCCGCCGAACTCATCGACGCCCGCCCGCTGCTGCCCGGCGTCCCGGCCCTCGGCGACGGCCCCGACGTACAGCTGTGGCCGCATCTGCACGGCACCGACGCCATGTACCTGGCCCTGATCCGCCGGACGGGCTGACCGCCGGCGCGCTCTCCCGTGGGGCGGCCGTCTCAGTCCGGGGGAGCGGCCGGTCCCGGCGCCCCACCCGCCTGCGGCGACACGGGATCCGGTGGCGGCCGGGTCCCGCCGTCCTCGTGCGCCAGCCGGTTCGGCCACCACACCTTCGGACCCACGTCGAGGAAGAGCGAGGTCACGAGGACCGAGCGCACGATGAAGGTGTCCAGCAGTACGCCGAAGGCGACCGCGAAGCCGATCTCGGCGAAGCCCACCACGGGCAGGGTGCCGAGCGCCGCGAACGTGCCCGCGAGGACGAGGCCCGCGGAGGTGATCACCGCCCCGGTGGTGGCCAGCCCGGTGACCACTCCGCGCCGCGTGCCCCGGTGGGCCGCCTCCTCGCGGATACGGGTGGTCAGGAAGATGTTGTAGTCGATCCCCAGCGCCACCAGGAACACGAAGACGAACAGCGGGAAGGACACGTCCTCGCCCGCGTAGTCGAAGACGTGCCGGAAGACCAGCGCGCTCACCCCGAGGGCCGCGGCCAGCGAGAGCACCACGGTCCCGATCAGCAGCAGCGGTGCGACCAGGGCCCGCAGCAGCACGCTCAGGACGAGCAGGACCACGATCAGGACGAGCGGGATGACCAGGTAGTTGTCGTGCGTCTGGGCGTCCTCCATGTCCAGCAGGGCCGCGGTACCGCCGCCCACCCTCGCGTCCGCGTCGGGCAACGCGTGCACGGAGTCCCGCACCCGGTCGACGGTGGCCTTCGCCGCGTCGCTGTCGGACGGATCGCTCAGCGTCGCCTCGAACAGCACCCTGCCGTCGTGTTCCGGCGCCGTGCCCGGTGGCACCCCGATGCTCGCTGGCACCACGCCCGGATCCGCCGCCACGGTCCGGCGGACCTGCTCGGCCGCCCCGGCGTCCGACACCACCACCAGGGGATCACCGGCCCCGGCCGGGAAGTAGTGCTCGGAGATCTCCTGTCCCACGATCGAGTCAGGTTTGCCCGTGAACTGATCGGCGGTGGGGATACCCGCGGCCCGCAGTTCGACGAGCCCGATGGAGAGGGCCGCGAGCACCAGCGCCGTCCCGATCCAGGTCGTCCGGGGCCGCCGGGCGATGCGGTGCCCGGTGCGCGACCAGAAGCCGCTGCGGGTCGGGTCGGGCGAGCCGACGTGCGGCACGGCCGGCCAGAAGATCCAGCGGCCGAACACGAGGAGCAGGGCAGGGAAGAGGGTGAGCATGGCCAGCAGGGCGACGGCCACGCCGATCGCCGCGACCGGACCGAGGCCCCGCGTCGAGTTCATCTCGGCGACCAGCAGCACCAGCATGCTCAGCACGACCGTCGCGCCCGAGGCGAGGACCGCCGGGCCCGCCCGGTTCATGGCGCGCGCCATCGCCTCGTGCCGGTCCTCGTGACGGCGCAGTTCCTCCCGGTAGCGGGCGACGAGCAGCAGGGCGTAGTCGGTGCCCGCGCCGAACACGAGCACCGTGAGAATGCCGGCGCTCTGCCCGTTGACCGTCAGCCCGGCATGGGTCGCCAGCAGATAGATCAGCGCCTGGGCCGTGAACAGGGCGACGATCACCCCGAGCAGTGGAACGAAGAGCAGGGTCGGGCTGCGGAAGGTGATCAGCAGCATCACGATGACGACGGTCATCGCGGCGTAGAGCAGCGTGGAGTCGATGCCCTCGAAGGCCTTCGAGGAGTCCGCCGAGGTGCCGCCGGGCCCGGTGATGTGCACGGCGAGCCCGTCGCCGCCCTTGCCCACCTGGTCGCGGATCGAGTCGACGGCGGGAGCGATCCGCTGCCAGCCGGCCGCGTCCATGGTGATCGGCACGTAGATCTGCGCGGCGCGCGGATCGGCCGGGCGGTCGAAGACCGGGCCCCGGGTCTCCGCCCCGCGGATGCCGTGGTCCCGCAGCTTCTCGATCTGCCGCACGTCCTCGCTGATCTGCCGCCGGTCCTGCGCCGTCAGGCCGCCCCCGCGCGCGTAGACGACGACCGCGGGGATCTGCTCGGGGCGGAACTCGTGGGAGATGTCGAGGACTTGGGTCGACTCCGCCGAACCGGGCAGCCAGGACTGCGCGTCGTTGTCCTGGGCGTCGCTGAGGTTCATGCCGAGCGGTGCCACGAAGAGCAGCACCAGCAGCCACAGGGCCAGCACCAGCCACTTGGACCGGCGCCCGCACACGACGCCGATGGCCGCCCGCTTCCAGGCGTCGAGCCGCTTCATGCCCACCCCCGTGCCCGGATGCAGCGCCGCCGGGCCGCCCAGCATGGCACGCGGCACGCTCGCAGGACATCGGCGGAGTGACCGAGGTCCGGACCGAGGCGAGCAACCGGCCGGGGACATGGCAGGCTTGGGGCATGGCCGCGCAGATCAACCCCAGCATCCTGTCCGCCGACTTCGCCCGTCTTGCCGAGGAGGCAACAGCGGTGCGGGGGGCGGACTGGCTCCATGTCGACGTGATGGACAACCATTTCGTACCGAACCTCACGCTCGGTGTGCCGGTCGTAGAGTCGCTGGCCCGGGCGACGGACACTCCGCTGGACTGCCATCTGATGATCGAGGACGCCGATCGGTGGGCGCCCCAGTACGTGGAAGCGGGTGCCGGCTCGGTCACCTTCCATGTGGAGGCGACCGCGGCGCCGGTCAGGCTCGCCCGCGAGATCCGGGCCAAGGGGGCCCGTGCCTCGATGGCACTCAAGCCGGCGACGCCCATCGAGCCGTACGAGGATCTGCTTGCCGAGCTCGACATGCTGCTGATCATGACCGTCGAGCCCGGGTTCGGAGGTCAGGCCTTTCTCGACATCATGCTCCCGAAGATCCGCCGCACCCGCGAGTTGATCAAAAAGCACGGTCTCGAGCTGTGGCTCCAGGTCGACGGCGGTGTCTCGGCGTCGACCATCGAGCGGTGCGCCGACGCGGGGGCCGACGTCTTCGTCGCCGGATCGGCCGTCTACGGGGCCGCGGACCCCGCCCAGGCGGTACGTGCACTGCGCACCCAGGCCGAGGACGCGACGGCCCGCGCCTCGTGGGCGTGCGACCACTGAACCAAGGGAACGTGAACGCCGCCCTTCCGGGCGGATCAAGTGCGCCGGATCTGCGAGGATGAACGGCGAATCCAGAGTGTGAACAGCAGTGAGGAGATCGCCGTGTCGGGTATGTCGGCGGGCCGGTCGGCCATGCGGATGGGACCCGCTGAGCTGGTGCAGGCGGCGGCCATGGCCCGCCGCTTCTACCTCGAGGGCAAATCCAAGATCCAGATCGCCGAGGAGTTCGGCGTCAGCCGCTTCAAGGTGGCCCGGGTCCTGGAGACCGCTCTCGAACGGGATCTCGTGAGGATCGAGATCCGCGTCCCCGCCGAGCTGGACGCGGAGCGCTCGGACGCGCTGCGCGCCCGCTACGGCCTGAGGCACGCAGTGGTCGTCGAATCCCCGGCGGACGCCGAGGAGTCGCCCGACCCGGAGAACCTCGGCGAGGTGGCCGCGGACCTGCTCGGCGAGCTGGTCAACGAGGGCGATGTGCTCGGCCTCGCCTGGGGCCGCTCCACGATCCACATGGCGGCGGCCCTGGACCGCCTCCCGCCGTGCACCGTGGTGCAGCTGACGGGTGTCTACGACGCCGGGACCGCCGAGCGCGGCTCCGTCGAGGCCGTACGGCGTGCCGCGCAGGTGTCGGGCGGCGACGCCCACCCCATCTACGCGCCGATGCTGCTGCCCGACGAGGCCACCGCGGCGGCGCTGCGCAACCAGACGGGGATCGCCCGCGCCTTCGAGTACTTCGACAAGGTCACGGTCGCCTGCGTCTCCATCGGTTCCTGGGAGCCCGGTATCTCGACGGTGCACGACATGCTCAGCGACGAGGAGCGCGCCCACTACGCGTCCCTCGGTGTCGCCGCCGAGATGTCCGCCCACCTCTTCGACAGCGAGGGCCGGCGGGTCGGACGCGACCTGGGAGAGCGCTGCATCACGGTCGAGGCCGACCGGCTGCGCCGTATCCCCGAGGTCGTGGCGATCGCGGGCGGCCAGCGCAAGGCGGCCGCCATCGACGCGGTGCTGCGCTCCGGGCTCGTCACCAGCCTGGTGACGGACACCTCGGCCGCGGACTATCTGATGACGGCGGGCACGGCTCCGCGTCCGGCGCTGAACCGGGCGGACCCGGACGGCCCCTGAGGGCACTTCAACGCGCGCCCCGAGGGGACGGCCGTGGCAGCATCGAGTCATGCTGCCACGGCCGTCCCCTCGCGCGTTCGCGGGCCGTCTGGCCGCCGCCCTGCTGGTCTGTCTGGCGGTGCTGCTCACGGGCTGCTCTTCGACGGACACCGCCGCCCCCGGCGACCGGGAGGCGGCCACCGCGAGCCGCTCCGGGGCCCGTCCGTCCTGGGCGGGCGACCTGGCGACCGTCAGCGCGGCCGAGCTGCCCGCCGAGGCCCGTACGACCCTCGCCCTCATCGACCGGGGCGGCCCGTACCCGTACGCGAAGGACGGTGCCGTCTTCGGGAACTTCGAGCGGGAGCTGCCGCAGCGTCCGCGGGGGTACTACCACGAGTACACGGTGCCGACGCCGGGCGAGGGCGACCGGGGAGCCCGGCGCATCGTGACCGGGCAGAGCGGGGAGATCTACTACACCGATGATCACTACGACTCGTTCAAGGCGGTGCTGAGATGACCCGTGGGCCGCTCGCGGAGGTGTGCCGCTCGGCCGGGTGGCAGGTCAGCGACCTCGACCTCACCGGCGTCCTCGACAAGGCCGGCTTCATGGCCCGCTGCGTCCGCGCCCTTGACCTGCCCGACTGGTTCGGCCGGAACTGGGACGCGCTCGCCGACGTCCTGGGCGACCCCGACTGGGGGCCGGCCACCCCGGGCAGGCTTCTCGTGGTGAGCGGCTGGCGCCCGTACGCGCGGGCACGGCCCGAGGAGTGGGAGACCGCGCAGGAGATCCTGGAGGCGGCCTCCGGCCACTACCAGCAGTTCGGCGCCACGCTGTCGGTCGTCCTCGTCCTTGGAGGATCCGACCAATTGCCCCCTGACCTGCCTGGATGATCCGTCCGGGCATCGCACGGCGGTCGTCGTGGGACAATGAAGTACGTGCTCTTCCCCCTGGCTGACCTGTCCGGGGGCCACCTCTGATCGACTGGGATGTGCAGCACGTGCGTTTCCTCAACGACATCCAGCCCCCGTACGACCTGACGTACGACGACGTGTTCATGGTGCCCAGCCGCTCCGCGGTCGGCTCGCGTCAGGGCGTGGACCTCAGCTCCCCGGACGGCACGGGCACCACCATCCCGCTCGTCGTCGCCAACATGACGGCGATCGCCGGCCGGCGGATGGCCGAGACCATCGCCCGCCGCGGCGGTCTCGTCGTCATCCCGCAGGACATCCCGATCGAGGTCATCACCGAGGTCGTCACCTGGGTCAAGGGACGCCACCTGGTGCTCGACACCCCGATCGTCCTCGCGCCCCACCAGACCGTCGCCGACGCGCTGGCGCTGCTGCCCAAGCGCGCCCACAACGCGGGCGTCGTCGTGGACGAGGACGGCCGCCCGGTCGGTGTGGTCACCGACGCCGACCTCACCGGCGTGGACCGCTTCACGCAGCTGTCCGAGGTCATGTCCCGGGACCTGCTGCTCCTCGACGCGGACATCGAGCCCCGCGAGGCGTTCAACCGGCTCGACGGCGCCAACCGCCGTTACGCCCCCGCCGTGGACGCCGACGGCCGCCTCGCCGGCATCCTCACCCGCAAGGGCGCCCTGCGCGCCACGCTGTACACGCCGGCCACCGACGCCGACGGCAGGCTGCGCATCGCCGCCGCCGTGGGCATCAACGGCGACGTGGCCGGCAAGGCCAAGCAGCTCCTCGACGCGGGCGTCGACACGCTCGTCATCGACACCGCGCACGGCCACCAGGAGTCGATGATCAGCGCCGTGCGCACCGTGCGCGCGCTCGACCCGCAGGTGCCGATCGTCGCGGGCAACATCGTCGCCGCCGAGGGCGTCAAGGACCTCATCGACGCGGGCGCCGACATCATCAAGGTCGGCGTCGGCCCCGGCGCCATGTGCACCACCCGCATGATGACCGGCGTCGGCCGGCCGCAGTTCTCCGCCGTCCTGGAGTGCGCCGCCGAGGCCAGGAAGTACGGCAAGCACGTGTGGGCCGACGGCGGCGTCCGCCACCCGCGCGACGTCGCGATGGCGCTGGCCGCCGGTGCGTCCAACGTCATGATCGGCTCCTGGTTCGCCGGGACGTACGAGTCCCCCGGCGACCTCCAGCAGGACGCCAACGGGCGCCTCTACAAGGAGTCGTTCGGCATGGCCTCGGCGCGTGCTGTCAAGAACCGCACCAGCGAGGAGTCGGCGTACGACCGGGCCCGCAAGGCACTGTTCGAGGAGGGAATCTCCACCTCGCGCATGTTCCTCGACCCGTCCCGTCCCGGCGTCGAGGACCTGATCGACTCGATCATCGCGGGCGTCCGGTCCTCCTGCACGTACGCGGGCGCCAACTCCCTGGAGGAGTTCGCCGAGAACGCGATCGTCGGCATCCAGAGCGCCGCGGGCTACGCCGAGGGCAAGCCGCTGCACGCCAGCTGGAGCTGACCTCCGCACCGACGGCCGGAGCCCGCGGCACGCCGACCGCCGCGGCCCGGCCCGCAGCCTCCACGGCCCCTGTTCCCCCGCGGGGGAACAGGGGCCGTCCGCGTACCCACGGACCCTCGCGACGGGTGGACCGGCCTCTTCGGGCAGGCGATTGACGCACCGTCGGTTCAGCGCCCCGCGAACCCCTTTCACCAGCGAAAAGACGCTGTGCGCAACCATCGAAAGCTCTCGCGCAACGAACATCCGCCCCACCGCGATGAACGCAACGATCTTGCGGAGACGCGCAAGGTTGCCGCATTACGCCCGCGAAGCCCGGGCTCATAGGGTCAAGCGCTGTACACAGGCGTGGCGGGGACCCCGCTCGGTGGGTCCCCCCTGTCAGGGATGCCGCCGGTCCCCGCCCTCGTCGACCGCCAGCGATGAAGGAGCCACCCGCGTGCTCGACCACGGCGCACCCCCGCAGTCCCGAACCGCCCCCTCCCCACCGTCCCCGGGGTTCGGCGCGCGCCTGATGCGCCGCAAGCCCGTGGAACGCCTGGTCGCCGAGGGCGGCCAGGGCGAGGGAGGCTCCCTGCGCCGCTCCCTCGGACTGTGGCAGCTCACGATGATCAGCATCGGTGCCACGCTCGGCACCGGCATCTTCGTCGTCCTCGGCGAGGCCGTCCCCAAGGCCGGTCCCGCGGTCACCCTGTCCTTCGTGATCGCCGGTCTCACCGCGCTCTTCTCCGCCCTCTCCTACGCCGAACTGGCGGGCACCATCCCGGTCGCCGGATCGTCGTACTCGTACGCGTACGCGACGATGGGCGAACTGATCGCCTGGATCTGCGGCTGGTGTCTCGTCCTGGAGTACGGCGTCTCGGTCGCGGCCGTCGCGGTCGGCTGGGGCGAGTACCTGAACGAACTGCTCGACGGCACCATCGGCGTCACCATCCCGGACGCCCTGTCCGCGCCGCCCGGTGACGGAGGCGTCTTCAACCTGCCGGCCCTCATCGTCGTCCTGCTCGCCATGGCGTTCCTGCTCGGCGGAGCCAAGGAGTCGGCGCGCGCCAACACCGTCATGGTGACCGTGAAGATCGCCGCGCTGGTGATGTTCTGCGCGATCGGCATCCAGGGCTTCCGCTCGGGCAACTACGAGCACTTCATGCCGCTCGGCATGGCGGGCGTCAGCGCCGCCGGTGCCACGCTGTTCTTCTCCTACATCGGCTTCGACGCCGCCTCCACGGCGGGCGAGGAGGCGAAGGACGCCCAGCGCGACCTGCCGCGCGCGATCATGCTCTCGCTGGTCATCGTGACCGCCCTGTACGTCCTCGTCGCGGCCGTCGCCGTCGGCGCGAAGCCCTGGCGGCGCTTCAACGACTCCGAGGCCGCGCTCGCCGGGATCATGAAGGACGTCACCGGGCAGACCTTCTGGGGCACGCTGCTGGCCGCCTGCGCCGTCATCGCCATCGCGAGCGTCGTGCTCACCGTGCTGTACGGCCAGACCCGCATCCTGTTCGCCATGTCCCGGGACGGCCTCGTCCCCAAGGTCTTCGCCCGCGTGCACCCGAAGACCGGCACGCCCCGCGCCAACACGGTGATCGTCTCGCTGTTCTGCGGTGTCCTCGCCGCCGCGATCCCCCTCGGCCAGCTCGCCGACGCCACCAGCATCGGCACGCTCTTCGCCTTCGCGCTGGTCAACATCGCCGTCGTGGTGCTGCGCCGGACGCGCCCGGGCATGCGCCGCACTTTCCGTGTCCCGCTCGCGCCGGTGCTGCCCGCGATCGGCTTCCTGCTGTGCCTGTGGATGATGGCCAGTCTCTCCGCCGTCACCTGGGTGGTCTTCGGTGTCTGGATGGCTGTCGGGCTCGTGTTCTACTTCAGTTACGGCTATCGCCGGTCCCGGATGGCGACCGCGGAACCCGTCGCCGGGCAACCGTAGAACCCCCGCAGAAACCTCGCAGAAAAGTGAACCACCCGCAGTGCTGAACGATCTCGACGAACGCATCGTGCACGCCCTCGCCGAGGACGCCCGCCGCTCCTACGCCGACATCGGGCAACAGGTCGGCCTGTCCGCGCCCGCCGTGAAACGGCGGGTGGACCGGCTGCGGGCCACCGGCGCCATCACCGGGTTCACCGTCCGGGTGGACCCGGCGGCGCTCGGCTGGGAGACCGAGGGGTTCGTCGAGATCTACTGCCGCCGCAACACCTCGCCGGAGACCATCCAGCGCGGTCTCGAGCGGTACCAGGAAGTCGTGGCCGCCTCCACCGTCACCGGGGAGGCGGACGCGGTCGTGCAGGTCTTCGCCTCGGACATGCGTCACTTCGAGCGGGTGCTGGAGCGGATCGCGGGGGAGTCGTTCGTGGAACGGACGAAGTCCGTGCTGGTCCTGTCGCCGCTCCTGCGAAGGTTCTCCTCGGGGTCACCCACGTAGCCGGCGTCCCCGCGAAGACGTGGCGCCCACGGGGGTGGTGGGTGCCTCGCTGCGCGGCTGCGGGTGCGTCGTGGCCGGTCGCGCGGTACCCCCGCGCCCCTGAGGGGCGCTACTCGGCCGTCTTCCTCGCCAGGGCGTTGTTGTCCATCGAGTTGTGCACGCTGAAGCTCACCGCGTCGGAGCGGTAGCGGTCGTCGGACCACTCGACCGGGCGGCCCTCGCGGGTCGTGGTGACGCGGCGGACCCGCAGCAGGGGGCTGGTGCGGCGGACGCCGAGGAGATCCGCGTCCCGCGCGCCCGCGGCGACGGCATCGATCACGTGCTCGCCGTACGCGAAGACCAGACCGGTGTCCTCGAAGAGGCGCTGGGTGACCGACGGGCACTCGGGCTCGATGGCCGCCACCGCGGGCGAGATCCAGTCCGCGTACACCGTGCGCTCCAGCAGGACCGGCTCGCCGTCCAGGCCGCGGACCCGCAGCACGTGCAACACCGGCGTCGCTTCCCGCAGTTGCAGCCGGACGGCGTCCGCCGCCGTCGCCGGCAGATAGCCCTGCGAGACCACGTGCCCGGTCGCCGCGCGGCCCATCGCGCGCGCCCACTGGGCGAAACTGCGCAGCTCGGCGAAGCTCTGGCTGCGGCGGCTGGCCAGGACCACGCGGCGGGCACCCTGGCGGGAACCGATCAGCCCCTCGGCGGTCAGGGCCGCGACGGCCTGGCGGACCGTGCCGCGCGAGACGCCGTAGTGGGCGGCGAGGTCGGTCTCCGCGGGCAACAGGCTGCCCACGGTGTACTCCTCGCGGTCGATCGCCCGCCGCAGCTCCTCGGCGATCTCCTCGTGTCGCGCCGGCATGCTTCCCCTCTGGCTGGACCACTGTGCACAGCGTGATCAGCCTAATCGACCGCGCGGTGGGATCCGCATCTGCCGGGATTGTGCAGGGAATCAGGGGTCACGGTTTGGCCAAAGTTTACGGACAGGACACCAACGCCGGGCCTACTTGGGCCAACTTGTTCAGACAAGTTCTCCGTTCCACCACACCCTCGTGCGTCATCCTGGAGAGACCGTGACCGTGTTCCTGCCGAGGACCGCCCTCCTCACCGGCGGCCTCGCCGTCGCCGCAGCCCTCGCCCTGAGCGCCTGCGGCGCCGCCCCCGACGACAAGGCGACCACCGCCGACGGCAAGAGCGCGGCCACCGCGACCTCCGCCGCGGACCTCGGCGGCGTCGACGCCCTGGTCAAGGCCGCCAAGAAGGAGGGCACGCTGCACGCGATCGCCCTGCCCCGCGACTGGGCCAACTACGGCGCCCTGATCGACGGCTTCACCAAGAAGTACGGCATCAAGATCGACGTCGAGAGCCCGGACGGCTCCAGCCAGGACGAGATCACCGCCGTCACCTCGCGCAAGGGCCAGGACCGTGCCCCGGACGTCCTCGACCTCGGCAGCTCCTTCGCCCTGAGCGCCGCCCAGCAGGGGCTGCTCGCCCCGTACAAGGTGGCCGCCTTCGGTGACATCCCCGAGGGACAGAAGGACGCCACCGGCCGCTGGTTCAACGACTACGGCGGCTACATCTCCATCGGCTGCGACGCCAAGAAGGTCAAGGTGTGCCCGACGACCTTCAAGGACCTGCTCAAGCCGCAGTACAAGGGCCAGGTCGCCCTCAACGGCAACCCCACCAAGTCCGGTTCGGCCTTCGGCGGCGTGTACGCGGCCGCCCTCGCGAGCGGCGGCTCCTTCGACGACATCCAGCCCGGCCTCGACTTCTTCGCCAAGCTGAAGAAGAACGGCAACTACACGCCCGTCGAGTCGACCCCGGCCACCGTCGAGAAGGGCGAGACGCCCATCAGCATCGACTGGGACTACCTGAACGCCGGTTACGCCGACGAGTTCAAGTCCAAGGGCGTCGACTGGAAGGTCGCCATCCCCTCCGACGGCCAGTACGCCCAGTACTACTCCCAGGCCGTCAACAAGGACGCCCCGCACCCCGCGGCCGCCCGCCTGTGGCAGGAGTACCTCTACAGCGCCGAGGGCCAGAACCTCTGGCTCAAGGGCTACGCCCGCCCGGTCCTGATGCCCGCGATGGAGAAGGCCGGCACGCTCGACAAGACGGCCGCCGCGAAGCTCCCCGCGGTCACCGGTACGCCGAGCTTCCCGACCGAGGACCAGCAGAGCAAGGCCAAGACCGTGCTCGGTCAGGGCTGGGGCAAGGCCGTCTCCGGATGACCACCGCTCTCACCGAGGCCCCGGCCGACGTGGCGCCCGCCGCTGCCCACCGGCAGCGGCGGCGCCGCCGCGCCCCCGGCTGGCTCGCCGTCGCACCCCTGCTCGTCTTCGTGGCGATCGCCTTCGGCATCCCCGCCCTCGCCATGCTCAACGGCGCCTTCACCGTCAAGGACCAGACGACCGGCGCCAGTTCGTACACCACGGACAACCTGACCGGCTCGTTCCAGGGCGCCTACCTGACCGCCCTGATCGGCAGCGTCAAGCTGTCCGCGGTCTCCGCCGGCATCGCGACCGTCCTCGGACTGCCGCTCGCCCAGGCCGTGGTGACCTCCCGCTTCCGCGCGCTGCGCGAGGCCGTGCTCACCGCCTCCGGCGTCCTCGCCAACTTCGGCGGCGTCCCGCTGGCCTTCGCGTTCGTCGCCACCCTCGGCAACTCCGGCGTCCTGACCCGGCATTTCGGCCTGGCCGACAAGGGCTGGAGCCTCTACAGCTTCTGGGGCCTGGTCATCGTCTACCTGTACTTCCTGATCCCGCTCATGGTCCTCACCATCACCCCCGCCCTCGACGGACTGCGCTCGCAGTGGCGCGAGGCGGCGCAGAACAACGGCGCGACCTCCGTCCAGTACTGGCGGCACGTGGCCCTGCCCGTGCTCGCGCCCTCGCTGCTCGGCGGCCTGGTGCTCCTGTTCGGCAGCGCCTTCGCCGCGTACGCCACCGCCGCCGCCATGGTCGGCAGCGCCGTCCCGCTGGTCACCCTCCAGATCGCCGACGCCATCTCCGGCAACGTGCTGGTCGGCCAGGAGAACGTGGCGCTCGCCCTCAGCCTCGACATGGTCCTCATCGCGGGCCTGGTCATGGCCGTGTACCTGCCCCTGCAACGACGGAGCGCGCGATGGCTCGCCTGAACCTGTGGCGCTGGGTGGTCCTCGCCCTCGCCGCGCTGTACTTCCTGGTGCCCATGGCCGCGTCCGTGGTCTTCACGGTCGACGTGCCCGGGCAGGGCGTCACCTTCGACGCCTACACCCAGATCGTCTCCGCCGACGGATTCGTCTCCAGCCTGCTGCTCTCGCTGGAACTCGCCGTCGTCACCATCGTCGTGGTGCTGCTCCTGATGGTGCCGGCCACCGTCGCGCTGCGGCTCGGCGCGCCCCGGCTGCGGCCGGTCGTCGAGGTGGTGTGCTCGCTGCCCCTGGTCGTCCCGCCGATCGCCTTCGTCGCCGGCATGGCGACCGTCCTCAAGTGGGGACCCGAACACCTCTCGCGCACCCCGCTGTTCCAGACCTTCGTGGCCATCCAGAACCCGGACTTCCCCGTGGTGCTCGTCCTCGCGTACGTCGTGATGGCGCTGCCGTTCGTCTACCGGGCCCTGGACGCCGGACTGCGCGCCGTCGACGTACGCACCCTCGTCGAGGCCGCCCGCAGCTGTGGCGCGAACTGGCCGCAGGCGCTCGTCCGGGCGGTGCTGCCCAACCTGCGCGGCGCACTGCTCAACTCCTCCTTCCTCACCCTCGCCCTGGTGCTCGGCGAGTTCACGGTCGCCCGGCTCCTCGGCTACCAGCCGTTCGCCGTGTGGATCTACAACGTCGGCGGCTCGCAGGCCCAGATGTCCGTCGCCGTCTCCGTGCTCAGCCTGTTCGTCACCTGGGCCCTGCTCCTCGCGCTCGCCGGATTCGGCGGCCGCTCCCGTACCGCTTCCGCCTCCCGGGGATGACCATGACCCTCGCCACGCTCGAAAAGGCCGCCACCGTCGAATTCCGCGGACTGAGGCGGGAGTTCGGACCGACCGTCGCCCTCGACGGTCTGGACCTCACCGTCCGGCCCGGTGAACTCCTCGCCCTGCTCGGCCCCTCGGGCTGCGGCAAGACCACCGCGCTGCGCATGCTCGCCGGCTTCGAACACCCCGACTCCGGCGAGGTGCTGGTCGACGGCGAGGACGTCACCCGGGTCCCGGCGCACCGCCGCGACGCCGGGATGGTGTTCCAGTCGTACAGCCTCTTCCCGCACCTCAGCGCCGTCGACAACGTCGCCTTCGGTCTGCGGATGCGCAAGGTGCGCACGGCCGAACGGCGCTCCCGGGCAGCCGAGTTGCTCGACCTGGTGGGCCTCGCGGACAAGGGGGAGCAGTATCCGCACCAGCTCTCCGGCGGCCAGCAGCAGCGCGTCGCGCTGGCCCGCGCGCTCGCCCTGCGGCCCCGCGTCCTGCTGCTCGACGAGCCGCTCTCGGCGCTGGACGCCAAGGTGCGCCTGTCCCTGCGTGAGGAGATCCGCCGCCTCCAGCAGGAGCTCGGCATCACCACCCTGTTCGTGACGCACGACCAGGAAGAGGCGTTGTCCATGGCGGACCGGGTCGCGGTGATGCGGTCCGGGAAGCTCGAACAGTGCGCGGCGCCCGCCGAGTTGTACGGGCGTCCCGCCACCGCCTTCGTCGCCGAGTTCGTCGGCACGATGAGCCGGATACCCGGGACGCTCGACGGCGAGTCCGTCGAGGTCCTCGGCCGGCGCCTGCCGGTGGACGGTGAGGCGCCCGCCGTACGGGAGGTGGATGTGCTGGTCCGGCCGGAGGCCGTGCGGGTGAGCGCCGACGATTCGGGTGACGCGCGCCTCGTGGCCACGGCGTTCCTGGGCGCGGCCACCCGGGTCACCGTGCGCCTCGGCGACGGCACCGAGGTCAAGGCCGACCTGCCCACGCACGAGGCCGCGGCCCTCGCACCGGGCGCGCCCGTCACGGTCACGCTGCCGGAGCGCCCGGTCCTCGTCGCCGCACGCACGAGCTGAGCGGAGGCTCCGAACCCGTGCCTGCCGGGTGCCGCCCGGCACCCGGCGGGGCGTCCCGCCCCGAGACCGCGCCGGGCGCGCGTCCGCCGACTCTCCGGCGGACCTGCCCGGCCTCCGTGGCCGGGCGAGGGCCGCGGCGCGGCAGCGGCCCTCGCCCCAGCCGTGCCGTGGGCGGCCCTCCGGCCGGGCAGCCGCCTGACCGGGCGGTCGCCGACAGGGCGGGTGCCCGACCGGGCAGCCTTCTGCCGGGCGGCCACTTGGCAGGACGGCTCCTGGCCGGGCGGCCACTTGGCGGGGCGGCCTTCCGGCCGGGGGCTAGCTGATCAGGCGGTCGTCCGACAGACGGTCGTCTGACCGGGCGGCCACCTGGCCGGACGGCTCCTGACCGGGCGGCCACTTGGCAGGGCGGCCTTCCGGCCGGGCGGCTATCTGATCAGGCGGCCGTCCGACCGGGCGGCCGTCCGACCGGGCGGCTTCCCGCCGGGCGGCCATCTGGCCCGACGGCTCCTGACCGGACGGCCACTTGGCAGGTCGGCCACCTGGCCCGACCGCTCCTGACCGGGCGGCCACGTGGCAGGGCGGTCTTCCGACCGGGCGGCCACCTGGCCGGACGGCTCCTGACCGGGCGGCCACCTGGCCCGACAGCTCCTGATCGGGCGGTCGTCCGACACGCGGTCGTCCGACCGGGCTGCCTCCTGCCGGGCGGCTTCCCCACCGGGCGGTAGGGGATGCCCTCCCCGACCCCGCTCGTCCCCCCCCACATCCGCACCGACGAAAGAGACCACCGTGAGCCACCGCACCACCGACCGACTCCCGCTCCAGGCCGTCCTGTTCGACATGGACGGCACGCTCGTGGACACCGAGCGACTGTGGTGGGAGGCGGTGGAACAGGTGGCCGACGGGCTCGGACACGCGCTCACGGGGGCCGACCAGCCCGAGGTGCTCGGACGGCCCGTCGAGCACACCGCCTCCTGGCTGGCCGGCATCACCGCCTCCCCGGCGGAGACGATCGCCGCCGAACTGCACCGCGAGTTCGCGGACCGGGTCCGTACCGGCATCGTGCCCCGCCCCGGGGCGACCGAGCTGCTCGACGCGCTCGCCCGCGAAGGCGTCCCCACCGCTCTCGTCACCGCCTCCCCGCGCGCGGTCGCCGACACCGTGCTGGCGGCGCTGGGCGCCGAGCGCTTCGCCGTCTCCGTCACCGCCGACGACACCGAACGCACCAAGCCGGCCCCCGACCCCTACCTCGCCGCCTGCCGTGCCCTCGGCGTCGAACCCGCCGCCTGCGTCGCCGTCGAGGACACCCAGACCGGCGTCACCTCCGCCGAGTCCGCGGGCTGCGCCGTCCTCGCGGTGCCCTCGCTCGCGCCGATCGGTCCCGCCGCCGGACGCACCGTGCTCGGCAGCCTGGAGGAGGTGTCCCCCGCCCTGCTGCGCGCCATGGTCGCCCCGGCCGAACTGCGGGTGCTGAGCTGGAACCTCTGGTGCGGCGGCACCAAGGTCGACGACCACCGCGAGAAGCAGCTCAAGGTCATCGCCGAGACGGGCGCGGACGTGGTCGGCCTCCAGGAGACCTACGGGGACGCGGCACGGGAACTCGCCGAGGCCCTCGGCTGGCACCACCACCGGGCGGGCGACAACCTCGGCGTCATCAGCCGTCACCCGATCACCGCCCGGCTCGGCGACCCCGACGTCGGCTTCTACGGCGGCACCGGCGTCCGTGTCGAGCTGGCCGGCGGCCGACGGGTGGACGTCTGGAGCGCCCACCTCGACTACACGCCGTACGGCCCCTACGAGGCCCTCTTCGACGGACTCCCGGCGGCCGACCTGGTCGCGCACGAGAGCGGCCGGCTCGCCCAGATGCGGGAGATCCTGCGGATGATCGCCGACTCCGCCGAGGCGGCCACGCCGGTCGTCCTCGTCGGGGACTTCAACGCGCCCTCGCACCTGGACCGGCCGGACGTCGAATGGCCGGTGACGAAGGCGGCCGAGGAGGCGGGCCTGCGCGACTCCTACCGCGAGATCCACCCCGACCCGGTGCGGGACCCGGGACACACCTGGTCGCCGGTCCATGCCGACCACGAGGACGGCAGCGGGCGCCCCGAACCCCAGGACCGCATCGACTTCGTCCTGCACCGCGGGCTGACCGCCCTCGACTCCCGCACCGTCGTCACCGGCACCCCGCGCTCCTGGCCCGACGTGGCGGACAACGACTGGCCCTCCGACCACGCGGCGGTCCTCACCGTCTTCGAGGTGCCCCGCGCGGAGTGACGGGAGAGGACGCGCGAAGGTCCGAGCGGCCCGCGCGGCGCCCGGCCGGTAGTGGCGCGGCGGGCCCCGGCGCCGTCCGGCGGCCCACGCGTCGTGCGAAGGGGGCCGCCCGTCATCGTTCCGCGACGCGGGGACCCGCCTGTGACCTGCGTCTCCCCGTGTTCTCCAGGGGAATCGGGGCCCCGGGGCGGGCGCGCAACGAATCGCCGCCGGGGGCCCGGCGCACGCAACGATTCGTTCGGTGGCGCGCAACGGGTCCTTCTTGTCCGGTCGAGGCCGCCGACCGTACCGTCTAACAGGCCCCCCAAACCCTCCGTACCGGTGGAGATCACGCATGCGCACAGCCCTGCTCCAGAGCTCCGGCCGCCCCGGCTCGATCGCCGAGAACCTCAAGGTGCTCGATGACGCCGCGGGCCGCGCCGCCGCAGCGGGCGCAGGGCTCCTCGTGACCGCCGAGATGTTCCTCACCGGCTACGCCATCGGGGACGACATCGGCCGCCTCGCCGAGCCCGCCGACGGCGACTCGGCCGACGCGGTCGCCGAGATCGCCGGCCGGCACGGCGTGGCCGTCGCCTACGGCTACCCCGAGCGGGGGCACGGCGAGGACGCCCCGGCCGACGGCGGCACGGCGGACGTGTACAACTCCGTCCAGCTGATCTCCGCCGACGGGAACCGGCTCGCGAACTACCGCAAGACCCACCTCTTCGGCTGCTTCGAGCGCGACCACTTCACCCCCGGCGACCGGCCCGTCGTGCAGGCGGAGCTGAACGGCCTCCGGGTCGGCCTCATGATCTGCTACGACGTCGAGTTCCCGGAGAACGTGCGCGCGCACGCCCTCGCCGGCACCGACCTGCTGCTCGTCCCGACCGCGCAGATGCACCCCTTCCAGTTCGTCGCCGAGTCCGTCGTCCCGGTGCGCGCCTTCGAGAACCAGATGTACGTCGCGTACGTCAACCGCACCGGCGCGGAAGGGGAGTTCGAGTTCGTCGGGCTCTCCACGCTGGCAGGCCCCGACGGAGTCGCCCGGGCCCGCGCCGGCCGCGGCGAGGAACTGGTCCTGGCCGACGCCGACCCCGTCCTGCTCGCGGCCTCACGCGAGACGAACCCGTACCTGCAGGACCGCCGCCCCGGCCTCTACGGGTCCCTCGTCTGACCCCGCCCGCCCGGACCCCCCGATCCGGCCCGGCCGAACCAGCCCTCCCCTCACCAGTTTTCGCGCAAGGAGTCCGTACCCCATGACGTCCACCGTGCCCAACGCCGTCCAGCACGCCGACGTGCAGCAGCCGCCGATCACCATGTTCGGCCCGGACTTCCCCTACGCCTACGACGACTTCCTCGAGCACCCCGCGGGCCTCGGCCAGATACCCGCGACCGAGCACGGCACCGAGGTCGCCGTCATCGGCGGCGGACTCTCCGGCATCGTGGCCGCGTACGAGCTGATGAAGATGGGCCTCAAGCCCGTCGTGTACGAGGCCGACGAGATCGGCGGGCGGCTGCGCACCGTCGGTTTCGAGGGCTGCGACCCGTCGCTGACCGCCGAGATGGGCGCGATGCGCTTCCCGCCCTCGTCCACCGCGCTGCAGCACTACATCGACCTGGTGGACCTCAAGACCCGGCCGTTCCCCAACCCGCTCGCGGAGTCCACGCCCTCGACGGTCGTCGACCTCAAGGGCGAGTCCCACTACGCGACCTCGGTCGACGACCTGCCGCAGGTCTACCGCGACGTGATGAACGCCTGGAACGCGTGCCTCGAGGACGGCGCCGACTTCTCCGACATGAACCAGGCCATGCGGGAGCGCGACGTGCCGCGCATCCGGGAGATCTGGGCGAAGCTCGTCGAGAAGCTCGACAACCAGACCTTCTACGGCTTCCTCTGCGACTCGGAGTCCTTCAAGTCCTTCCGGCACCGGGAGATCTTCGGGCAGGTCGGCTTCGGCACCGGCGGCTGGGACACCGACTTCCCGAACTCCATCCTGGAGATCCTGCGCGTCGTCTACACCGAGGCCGACGACCACCACCGCGGCATCGTCGGCGGCTCCCAGCAGCTCCCGCTGCGGCTGTGGGAGCGCGAGCCGCAGAAGATCGTGCACTGGGGTTACGGCACCTCGCTGTCGTCGCTGCACGACGGCACCCCGCGCCCGGCCGTGACCCGGCTGAACCGGACGTCCGGCAACCGGATCACCGTGACGGACGCGAACGGCGACATCCGCACCTTCAAGGCGGCGATCTTCACCGCGCAGTCCTGGCTGCTGCTGTCGAAGATCGACTGCGACGACGCGCTCTTCCCCATCGACCACTGGACGGCGATGGAGCGCACCCACTACATGGAGTCCAGCAAGCTCTTCGTCCCCGTCGACCGGCCGTTCTGGCTGGACAAGGACGAGGAGACCGGCCGTGACGTCATGTCGATGACGCTCACCGACCGTATGACGCGCGGGACCTACCTCCTGGACGAGGGCCCGGACAAGCCCGCCGTCATCTGCCTCTCGTACACGTGGTGCGACGACAGCCTGAAGTGGCTGCCGCTGTCCGCGAGCGAGCGCATGGAGGTCATGCTGAAGTCGCTCGGCGAGATCTATCCGAAGGTCGACATCCGCAAGCACATCATCGGCAACCCGGTGACCGTGTCCTGGGAGAACGAGCCCTACTTCATGGGCGCGTTCAAGGCCAACCTGCCGGGCCACTACCGCTACCAGCGCCGCCTGTTCACGCACTTCATGCAGGACGGCCTGCCCGAGGACAAGCGGGGCATCTTCCTCGCCGGCGACGACATCTCCTGGACGGCCGGCTGGGCCGAGGGCGCCGTCCAGACCGCGCTGAACGCGGTCTGGGGCGTCATGCACCAGCTCGGCGGCACGACCGACCCGACCAACCCCGGGCCCGGCGACGTCTACGACGAGATCGCGCCGGTCGAACTCCCCGAGGACTGAGGAGAGCAGGGGACCGAGGCCCGGGGACGGGCGGCTCAGACGCCGGCCGCCCGCGCCGCCTCGTACATCGCGGCGGCCACGTCCTTGAGTTCCTCGGCGTCCCGGACCGTGCTCTGCAGGTCGAGGAAGATCTCGTCCAGGCCGATCGCGGCGTGTGCGACGAGATCCTCCACGATCTGGTCCACCCCGCCGTGGAAGGGCCGCCGGTCCTCGCCCTCGTACCCCTTCGCCGTGTAGCGCACGTTCGTCCGCAGGACCGTCCGGATCGGCTCGGTGCGGCCACGCTCATCGGCCAGATCCCGCAACGCACGCCACTGCGCCGCCAGTTGGTCCACGCCCATGCCGATCGGCATCCATCCGTCGGCGTGGTCCACGAGCCGGCGCCGCGCCCTGGCGGTGCCGGCGGCCAGCAGGACGGGGATCGGCCGGACGGGCTTGGGCCCGACCACGGCCGACGCGATCCGGGTGAGGTCGCCGTCGTAGACCACCGGGTCGGGGCCCCAGACGGCACGGCACACCTCGATCACCTCGTCGAGGACCCGGCCGCGCTCCTCGAAGGGCCGCGGGGACGCCGCCGCGTACTCGTCGTGCGACCAGCCCGTGCCCAGTCCCGCGACGACCCGGCCGCCGCTCGCCGCGTCGAGCGTCGCGAGGGACTTGGCGAGCTGGAAGGGCAGGTGCAGCGGGGCGACCAGAACGCTGGTGCCGAGCCGGGCGCGCCCGGTGACCGCGGCCGCGAGCGCCAGGGTCACCAGCGGGTCGGCGACCCCGCGGTAGGTGTCCGGCCAGGGCAGCCCCTCGATGCCGTAGAGGCCCTGGGTGGCGGGTTCCGGGAACAGGGCACGCTCGAAGACCCACAGACTGTCGTAGCCGATCGTCTCGGCGGCGCGCGCCACGTCGGGCACGTCCCGTCCGATGTCGTACTGCCTCATCTGGGGGAGGGCCAGACCGAGTCGCGTCGCCATGCCTGTTCGCTCCTTCGTGCCGGGGGTGCCGACCGGTCAACGTACAGCGGGTGCCCGTGAGTTTCGGTGCGGGCCGCGGGGCGTGGCCGGATCAGTCCGGCAGGGGAGTGAGCAGCATCCGGCCGGCCAGGCCGACCAGGGCGTCGAGGCGTTCGGCGAACTCCTCGGCCAGATCGGGCAGTCCGCGCAGCGCCCACAGGGCCCGGGCCGCGGACCAGGTCGCCTCGCGGGCCCGCTCCAGGCTCCAGGAGCCGAGCAGATGGGTGAGCGGATCGGCGATCTGGAGCAGGTCCGGGCCCGGCATCAGATCCTCGCGGATGTGCTCCTCCAGTGAGACGAGGAGGTCGCCCACGCGGTCGAACTCGTCCTCCAGATCGGCCGGTTCGCAGCCGAGCGTACGGCAGGTGTCCACGAGGGCGAGCGCGAGGTCGTGCCCGATGTGCGCGTTGATGCCCGCCACCGCGAACTGCAGCGGACGTACTCCCGGGTGGCGGCGGAACTGGAGCAACGGGCGCCAGCAGGCGGGTGCCCGGCCCTCCTCGGCCACCGCCAGATAGCGCTCCGCGAACCGCACGTCCAAGGCGGTCGCGGCCCGGCGGTCCGGGAAGAACCCGGAGTCCAGGCGCCGGTCGAACTCCTCGGTGACGGTGAGGTAGACACGGTTGAAGACCGCGACACCGTCCCGCTCCGGCAGCGTCGCGTCCAGGAGCCGCATCCGCGCGACGACCGCGTCTACGGGAGTGGTGAGGTGTGCCGACTGGGCCATGGGGGCAGCGTCCCAGTCCTAGGGTGGCCGCGGTGCCACCGGGCCGGAGGCTTCCCCAGAACGGGGGAACGCGTCCGGGGCGCAGTGGGGGGAACAGCACGTGCCAGGCTTACGTGCCCAGCGGCTGTCCGAGCGCCGGGCGGAGCGCAGGCGGTCCGCCGGACGGGGTTTCATGGTCGCCGCGGCCTCGGCCGTGGTGGCGATCGCGACGGTGACGGCGATGGTGTCCGCGCTGGGCGACGGCCGCGCCTCCGACGAGGCGAAGCCGCCGCCGACCGGGGCGCCGAGTCTCCGTCCGCTGCCCGGCGTGCCGACGTCCTCCCCGGGCCGGCCGACTCCGTCCCCCTCGCCCTCCGTGAAGAAGCACGTGGCGCGCCCCTCGGCGAGTGCGAGCGGGCCCCGGACCGTGGCCGCTCCGGCCCGCCTCTACAGCCATCCCGACTCGCAGGTCCAGGAGTGGGTCGACGCCCATCCGGGCGACGCGCGGCGCGCGGTGATCGAGTCCAGGATCGCGGACCGGCCGGCCGCGGTGTGGTTCGCGGACTTCACACCGTCCACCGTCACCGCGCGGGTCAGGGCGGTGACGTCGGCGGCCGTCGCGGACGGCCGGGTCCCCGTCGTCGTGCCGTACGCCGTGCCGCAGCGCGACTGCGGCGGCGCCTCGGAGGGCGGGGCGCCCGACCTCGCCGCGTACGACGCCTGGATCGACGACTTCGCGGCGGGGCTCGGCTCCGGCGAGGTCGTCGTGGTCCTGGAGCCCGACTCGATCGCCCAGACCGACTGCCTCACCGCGGACCAGCGGGCCGGCCGTTTCGCCTCGCTCGCCCGCGCGGGCCGGGTCCTGAAGGCGGCGGACCCCCGGGCCCGGGTCTACTACGACGCCGGTCACTCCGACTGGAATCCCGCCGCCCGGCAGGCCGAACTGCTCGCGCTCGCGGGCGCCGCCTCGGCCGCCTCCTCCGACGGCGTCTTCACCAACGTGTCCAACTTCAACCGGACCAGCGACGAGACCGCCTACGCCCGCAGCGTGCTGTCCGCGCTCGGCGGGCCGCCCGGGCTCGGCGCCGTCATCGACACCAGCCGCAACGGCAACGGCGCCCCGGCCGACGGAGAGTGGTGCGATCCGTCGGGCCGCAGGATCGGACAGGCGCCGACCCTCGCCACCGGGGTGGCCGGGATCGACGCCTATCTGTGGGTGAAGCTGCCCGGCGAGTCGGACGGCTGCAAGGGATCCCCCGGGACCTTCTCGCCCGAGTACGCCTACGAGTTGGCGCGCTGATCGCCCGGCTCGTCGTACGAGGACGTGCCCGAGTCGAGCAGCGGCTGCTGCCCCTTGAGGTGGGCCGGTGCCATCGCCCGCAGCGCGTGGTAGCCGGTGATGACGACGATGGTGCCGAGGGCGATGCCGTTCAGCGAGAAGTTGTCGGTGAACTTCAGGCTCACCCCGCCGATCCCGATGATGATGCCCGCCGCGGCCGGCACCAGGTTCAGCGGATTGCGCAGGTCCACCCGGGCGTTGAGCCAGATCTGGGCGCCGAGCAGCCCGATCATGCCGTACAGGATGACGGTGATGCCGCCGAGGACACCGCCCGGGATCGCCGCGACCACCGCGCCGAACTTGGGGCACAGACCGAAGAGCAGCGCGAAACCGGCGGCGGCCCAGTAGGCGGCCGTGGAGTAGACGCGGGTCGCCGCCATCACGCCGATGTTCTCGGAGTACGTGGTGTTGGGCGGGCCGCCGACCGCGGTGGACAGCATCGAGGCGACGCCGTCCGCGGAGATCGCGGTGCCCAGCTTGTCGTCCAGCGGGTCGCCGGTCATCTCGCCGACCGCCTTGACGTGCCCGGCGTTCTCCGCGACGAGCGCGATGACGACCGGGAGGGCCACCAGGATCGCCGACCACTGGAACGACGGCCCGTGGAACGTCGGGAGCCCGATCCAGTCGGCGTTGCCGACGGCGGAGAGGTCGAGGCGCCAGTGGTCGGTGACCTTGCCGCTCGCGTCCACCGAGTGGATGCGGCCGAAGATCCGGTCGAAGACCCAGGAGATCACGTAGCCGAAGACGAGGCCGAGGAAGATGGCGATGCGTGACCAGAAGCCGCGCAGGCACACGACGGCCGCGCCGGTGAGCAGCATGGTGAGCAGGGCCGTCCACTGGTCCTGCGGCCAGTAGGTGGACGCGGTCACGGGTGCCAGGTTGAAGCCGATCAGCATGACGACCGCGCCGGTCACGATCGGCGGCATCGCGGCGTGGATGATCCGCGCTCCGAAGCGCTGCACCGCGAGTCCCACCAGGAACAGGGCGACCCCGACCACGAAGACCGCGCCGGTCACCGTCGCGCTGGTGCCGCCCTGCGCGCGGATCACGGCGGCGACTCCCACGAAGGAGAGCGAGCAGCCCAGGTAGCTGGGCACCCGGCCGCGGGTGGCGAGCAGGAAGATGACCGTCGCCACGCCGGACATCATGATCGCGAGGTTCGGGTCGAGTCCCATCAGGACGGGTGCCACGAACGACGCCCCGAACATGGCCACCACGTGCTGGGCGCCGAGCCCCAACGTCCGGGGCCAGGAGAGGCGTTCATCGGGGCGGACGACCGCTCCGGGGGCGGGGGTCCGCCCGTCGCCGTGCAGTTTCCAGCGCACGCCGAGGTCCATGGTGAGGGTTCGCTTTCTCTGTACGTGAATCTGTCCGGACCATTGTCAGGGGTAACCAGCGGCCCTACGCTCGCACGGTCCTACTCATGAACGTCGTTCATATGTCTGATCGGAGTGTTCCGTGAGTGCACGTTCCCGGCTGGGCCTGGTCGCGGCCGCCGCCGTCGCGTTCGCCTCCGTCGTCGTCCCCTCGGCGTCCGCCGCTCCCTCGCCGCCCGCGCACGCCGTGCCGGCCCGCGCCGTGCCCGCCGTACCGAGAACCGCCGTCCTCGACGGTCACCGGCTCCAGGAGACCCGCATCCGCCTCGACCACGGCGACCGGCAACTCGGCCGCTCGCTGCGGGACTTGACCGCGCGCGCCGACACCTGGTTGGACCAGGGGCCCTGGACGGTCGTCGACAAGCCGAAGCCCGCGCCCGGCGGCGACCCCCACGACTACCTGAGCCAGGCCCCGTACTGGTGGCCCTCGCAGCCGGCCACCGCCGACAACCCGTGGGGCTGCCCGTACGTCCAGCGCGACGGGCAGCGCAACCCCGAGGTCGACACCGGCACCGACCGCCAGGACGTCGAGAAGGTCTTCGACTCCACGTACGACCTCGCGCTCGCCTGGTACTACACGGGACGGCGGCAGTACGCGGAGAAGGCGTCCCAGGTCCTGCGCACCTGGTTCCTCGACCCGGCGACCCGGATGAACCCGAACCTGGACCACGGCCAGTTCATCCCCTGCAAGTACGACGGCCGCGCGATCGGCATCATCGACTTCTCGCAGTCCTACACCAGCGTCCTCGACGCGATCGCCCTGCTGGACACCGGCGCCCCGGGCTGGTCCCGGCGCGACCGCGCGGCGATGCTCGACTGGAACACCGCCTTCCGCGACTGGCTGGCGGACGGCGCCTTCGGCAAGGAGGAGGGCGCCGCCCAGAACAACCACGGCACCTTCTACGACATGCAGCTCGCCGCCCTCGCGTACGCCACCGGCGACACGGACCTCGCGCGGCGGACCGTGCTCGCCGCGCGCACCCTGCGGATCGCCCCGCAGATCGCCGCCGACGGCAGCCAGCCCCAGGAGCTCGCCCGCACCCGCAGCTGGCACTACTCGACGTTCGACCTGGTGGCATACACCCGGCTCGCGGCCATCGGCCGGCACGTCGGCGTGGACCTCTGGTCGTACCGGGGACCGGACGGGCAGAGCCTGTTCAAGGCCGTGGACTACCTGCTGCCCGCCGCGACCGGCACCGAGCCGTGGCCGCATCCCGAGCTGGAGTTCCACCGGTTCGCGGCGAGCGACGTGGTGCACGCGGCCGCCGACGCGGGGGACCGGGCGGCCCGGGCGGCCGTCCCGCGGCTCGAAACCCCGCCGGGCGGCGACCTGTGGGCCCTGCGCCCGGCCGCCGAGCAGCTCGACTCGATCGCGGGCTGATCCCGCCCGGACGGCACCCCTGAGCGTTTGCTTAGGATGAGGGCATGTTTCCCGCCGGAGGATGTCGTACGGACCGGACCAGGGCCGCTCCGTACGGCACCCCCTCGGGCCGCCCCGTCCGCACGCAGCGCGCAGCACATCCAGGAGAGTCCCGCCCGTGACCGCCGAAGCCCCCGCCGCACCCGTCCTCACCCATGGCCGGCTGCTGCCCGTCACCGTGCACTTCGACGATCTCGATGCGCTCGGCCTGCTGCACAACGCCCGCTACCCGGTCATGGTCGAGCGTGCCTGGACCGTGCTCTGGAGCGAGCGTGGCTTCGGCTTCGACGGCGACTGGGAAGCGGCGGGCGACGCCTGCAACGCGGTCAAGGAACTGCGGATCACCTACGAGGCCCCGGTCAGCCGCCCCGGCGGGTACGCCGTCCACCTGTGGCTGGAACGCCTCGGTACCACCGGACTCACGTACGGCTTCCGCTTCTGCTCCGCCGACGGCGCGGTGACCTACGCCCACGGCACCCGCGTCCTCGTCCGGCTGGACGCGACGACGCTGCGCCCCACGCCGTGGAGCGCGTCCTTCAGGAGCGCGGGCCGGGAACTGCTGCGGTCGGCGGACTGACCTTCGGTCGGTCGCGCTCGCCCGCGCGCAGCACCCCGGCGAGCACGGTGAGCCCGCACACCAGCACGGTGACCAGGGTGAACGACACGACCAGGCTCGTCGCCTGCGCCACCGAGCCGATCAGGCTCGGCGCGACGAGGCCCGAGGTGTACGTGATGGTCGCGACGCCCGCGATGGCCTGACTCGGGTTGGGGCCGCTGTGTCCGGCCGCCGCGAAGCAGAGCGGGACGACGACCGCGATGCCGAGGCCGAGCAGCGCGAAGCCGCCCATCGCCGGCGCCGGACTGTCCGCGACGACGATCAGTACGCCGCCCAGTGCGGCGAGGACCCCGCCCGCCCGCACGGTGCGCACGGCCCCGAAGCGGTTCACCACGGTGTCGCCGACCAGCCGGGCCACCGCCATGGTCAGCATGAAGCCGGTCGTCGTCGCGGCAGCGAGTCCGGCCGAACTGTCCATCCGGTCGCGCAGATAGACCGCCGACCAGTCGAGGCTCGCGCCCTCCGCGAACACCGCGCAGAAGCCGACCGCGCCGATCAGCAGCGCCGACCGCGGCGGCAGCGCGAACCGTGGGGGCGGCTCCTCGTCCTCGGTGGGCTGCAGGTCGAGCACCCAGCGGCAGGCGACCAGACCGAGGACCGTGAGGGTCGCCGCGGCCAGCGCGTGGTGCACCCGCGCGTCCGAGCCCAGATGGGCGGCGAGCGTGCCGGCCGCCGAGCCGATCAGGGCGCCGGCGCTCCACATCCCGTGCAGCCCCGACATGATCGACTTGTCGAGCCGTTGTTCGACCTCGACCCCCAGCGCGTTCATGGCGACGTCCGCCATGCCCGCCGTCGCCCCGTACACGAACATCGCGAGACACAGGGTGAGCAGGCTCGGCGCGACGGACGGGAGGATGAGCGCCAGCGTCCACAGGGCCAGCAGACCGCGCAGCGCCGTACGGCTGCCGAAGCGATGGGTGATCCGTCCGGCCAGCGGCATCGAGCAGGAGGCGCCGAGTGCCGTGAACGCGAGGGCGAACCCCAGCTGTCCCGCACTGACGGAGGCATGGTCCTGGATCCACGGCACGCGGGTCGCGAACGATCCGGTGACGGCTCCGTGTACGGCGAACACGGCCGCGACGGCGTACCGCGCGCGCTTCACCGTGCGCCGGTCGTACAGCACTTCACTCATGCTCGGGCCCCTCCCCGGGTCACGCTTCCCCGCTCTGCCGCCGTAAACTATCAGGAACCCTGCCTGATAGATAGACGATTGTTCGCCGCCCCGGACGGGGCGGTCCCGCCGATCTGGGAGGATTCCCGGCATGCCCGCATCCCCGAGCACCGCCCGGGCCATCAACGACCGGCTCGCCCTGCGGCTGTTGCAGCAGGAAGGCCCTTTGACGGCAAGCCGGTTGAAACAGTTGACCGGACTGTCCCGGCCCACCGTCGCCGACCTCGTCGAACGCCTCACGGACTCCGGGCTCATCACGGTCGTCGGGGAGTCGGGGGAGCAGCGGCGCGGTCCGAACGCCCGGGTCTACGGGATCGTCGCGGACCGCGCGCACCTGGCCGCGCTGGACATCCGCACCGAGGGTGTCTCCGTGGTCGTCGCCGACCTCCTCGGCGAGGTCCTGGCCGAGGCGTCCGTGCCGATCGGCGGCGACACGGGGACCGGCCCGGCGGTGGAACAGGCCGTCGCGCTGGTCGAACGGGCGGCGAAGGAGGCGGGAGCCCTGGGCGCCGCACCCCCGCCCGGACTCGTCAGGGGGTGGGGCCGGCTGCACACCGTCGGCATCGGCGCGCCAGGACTGATCGACCCCGCCACCGGCGAACTCCGCGACTCCTCGGGCCTGCCCGCATGGCATCGCAGCCTGGTCGCCGCCCTCCAGGAACGGCTGCCCGAGGCCCGTCTCCTCGTCGAGAACGAGACCAACCTCGCCGCCCTGGCCGAGCAGCGCGACGGCGTCGCACGCGACCGCGCCACCTTCGTCCTCCTGTGGCTCGGCCACGGCACCGGCGCCGCCGTCGTCCTCGACGGCGCCCTGCGCCGCGGCGCCTCCGGAGGCACCGGCGAGATCGGCTTCCTGCCCGTCCCGGGCACCACGACCCTCCCCTCGGCGATCGACTGCGAGGGCGGCTTCCACTCCCTCGCCGGGGCCGCCGCGGTCGCCGCCCTCGCGGCGCGACTCGGTGTCGCGGCGGAGCCCGCAGGACACGAACCGCACGCCGCCGCGCTCGTACGCCGGGCCGTGGCCGCCGGTCCCGACTCCCCGGCGGCGACGGCCTTCCTCGACGCGCTCGCCGACCGCCTCGCCATCGGCGCCGCCTCCGTCATCGCCGTCCTGGACCCCGGCTGCGTGGTCCTCGGCGGCGAGGTCGGCCAGGCCGGCGGGTCCGTTCTCGCCGAGCGCGTCGAGCGGCGGCTCGTCCGGATGTCGCCGCTGCCGACCGAGGTGCGCGCGAGCACCCTGGGCGGCCGCGCGGTGCTGCGCGGCGCCCTGCTGACCGCCCGCGACGGTGCCCAGGACGAGCTGTTCGCACCGCCTCCGGGGCGGTAGGGCGGCCCGGGATCACCGGGGCGCCGGGTACCGCACCCTCAGGAAGTCCTCGAACGTCCCCTTGCCCACGGCGAGTTCCGGGGTGAGGTGGTGGCCGTCCCGGAAGGCGCGGTAGGTGCCGCCCCAGAGCCGTACGTCGATGACGGGGCGCCGTTTCCCGGTGGCGCGCAGGTGGGCGGCGGCCAGCGACCGGAACGTCCGCACCTCGGGCCCGCCCATGTCCGCGACCCGGCCCGCGGGCGCCCCGGCAGCCAGCTCCGCCAGCCGGTCGGCGACCTCGGCGACCTCGATCGGCTGGTCGGACGCGCCGGCCGGGAGGAACAGCAGCGGCGGCTTGGCGAGTCCGGTGAGGACCTGGTCGACCAGTTCGTGGAACTGCGTGGTCCGCAGGACGGTCCACCCGAGCCCCGACCCCTCGATCAGCCGCTCGACCGCGAACTTGGTCTTGTAGTAGCCCATCGGTACGGCGTCGACGCCGACGATCGAGATGTAGAGCAGATGGGGGACGGCGGCCCGCCGCGCCGCCGCGACGAGATGCCCGGCCGCCTGTTCGTCGCCGCCCTTGGGGCTCGACGCGCAGTGCACGATCGCGTCCACCCCGGAGACCGCCGCGTCCAGCTCGGCGCCTCCCTCGCGCAGATCGACGGCGTACGGCTCCGAGTGCCGGCTGAGCACCCGTACCTCGTGGCCGTTCGCCCGCAGCCGCTCGCAGACGAGCCGGCCGAGGGTTCCGGTCCCGCCGGTCACCAGGATCGTCGTCATGCAGTTCAGCCCCTTTCGGCGTGGGACGCTCCCGTGCGGAGCCTCCTCGGCAGCTGAGACCGGACAGCCCGCCCCGAATGTGACACCGAACCGTCCCCGGCCTCGCCGCGCAGGGCCGCGGGGCCGGCTCGTGGCGCCGCCCGACCGGCCCGGGCCGACGGGAAGGCGGCAGCGAGAAGGGTCAGGAGCCGTCCGGAATGCGCGCCGACTGGCGGCCCACGAACTCCAGTTTGTCGGGGTTCAGAACGGTCCGCACCCCCGTGAACACCCCGTCGCGTACCTCGAACGCGACCACACCGATGACAGCGCCGGCCGCGGAGCCCTCGTCCGCGCCCTCGGGCCCGCACGCGATCAGGCCCGCGCGGCCGTTGACCTCGGCGACCGACAGGCGGATGCCGTCCGCCGCGGACCGGCCGAGAACGCCCGCCAGGAGGCGCAGCACCTTGTCGCGCCCCTCGACGGGCCGCCGCGCGGCGGAGACCTTGCCTCCGCCGTCGGACCACCAGGTGACATCGGCGGCGAACAGCCGTTCCAGGCCCGCGAGGTCGCCCTCCCGGGCGGCGGTGAGGAAGGAGGCGACCAGTTCGGCCTGCCGCTCCGGAGAGGCCTCGAAGCGGGCCTGTGGCGCGGCGATCCGCCGGACCGCCCGCCCGTACAGCTGACGGCAGTTGGCCTCGCTCAGCTCCAGGACCCCGGCGATGTCCCGGTGGCCGTACGCGAACGCCTCGCGGAGCACGTAGACCGCCCGTTCGGCCGGGGTGAGCCGTTCCAGCAGGACCAGCAGGGCCAGCGACACGGCGTCCCGCTGCTCCGCCGACTCCAGCGGGCCGAGCGTGCCGTCCGTGGTGACGACCGGCTCCGGCAGCCAGGGGCCCGGGTACCGCTCACGGCGTGCGCGGGCGGAGGTGAGCCCGTTGAGGCAGAGGTTGGTGACGACCTTGGCGAGCCAGGCGCCCGGCCGGCCGATTTCCGGCCGGTCGGCCCCGCTGAAGCGCAGATAGGCGTCCTGCACGGCGTCCTCCGCGTCGGCGGCGGACCCGAGCAGACGGTAGGCGAGCCCGAAAAGCCGGGGGCGGTGGGTCTCGAACTCGTCGGCGGGGCTCGTGGTCACGCCGTCAGCCTCGCAGAGGCCGGGCCGCGGCGGAGGGGGCGGGGGAGAGGGGCGGGGATGCCCGCGTCCACCGGTGCCGGTTGAGGAGACCCGGCGGCGGGGCAAGGGCCTTCGTCACCGCCGCCGGGTCGATCGTGGGGGGACCGGCGCTGGTTGATCACGCAGTCTTCGTCGAGGACACTAAGAGGACTAGACCATAGCGTCAATAGGTATGGACCAATACGGCGTGTGTGTGCCACGCGCCCAAGGGCCGCCGCCCTGGCGGAGGTTGACCGGAGACCGGCTGGAGAAGCGGTCGCGCAGAAGTCCATGGCGGCCTCCTGTGAGCCACCCCACAGAGGATCGCCCGCATGGTCGCCGAGCGGGCGTGGCACACTGGCCGTGTACCAGAAGCAGCGCACTCCGGGGTCGGTGTAATTCCGAACCGGCGGTTACAGTCCGCGACCCGGTCGCTTCCAGCGGCCGGTTGACCAGGTGAAATTCCTGGACCGACGGTTAAAGTCCGGATGGGAGGCAGTGCGCGGCGGGCGGGCCTTCGTGCGCGCTGCCGTTTGTAGCTGCTCGTCCTTCGGGACGAGTGTCCCTTTCGGCGTCGCTTCCGATGTGCCGTCGTCCGTTCGTTCTGTCGTCATCGACAGGCCCCGGAGTCCGTGCCCCATGAGGCAGGAGGACCCGGGAAGTGTTCACCGGAATCGTCGAAGAGCTGGGTGAAGTCACCGCCGTCGAGACCCTCGACGACGCCTCACGTTTCCGTCTGCGTGGCCCCGTCGTCACGCAGGGCGCACAGCACGGGGACTCCATCGCCGTCAACGGCGTCTGTCTCACCGTCGTCGAGCACGAGGGCGACGAGTTCACCGCCGACGTCATGGCGGAGACCCTCAGCCGTTCCAGCCTCGGCGCACTCGCCGTCGGCTCGCGCGTCAACCTCGAACGGCCCATGGCCGTGGGCGACCGCCTCGGCGGCCACATCGTGCAGGGACACGTCGACGGCACCGGCACCGTCCTCGAGCGCAAGCCGTCCGAGAACTGGGAGATCGTGAAGGTCTCGCTGCCCGCGGACCTCTCCCGCTACGTGGTCGAGAAGGGCTCCGTCACGGTCGACGGCATCAGCCTGACCGTCGTCGACGCGGGCCCCGACTTCTTCACCGTCAGCCTCATCCCCACCACCCTCGACCTGACCACGCTCGGCCACAAGCAGCCCGGCGACCCGGTCAACCTCGAGGTCGACGTCATCGCCAAGTACGTCGAGCGGCTGCTCGGCGCCCGTGGCGAGCAGCCGGCCGGTCTGCCCGGCGTCCAGGGGGCCGGACAGTGAACTGGCTCAACTCCGAGGCCTTCGTCCTGTTCGACCAGCACATCAAGTGGTCGGACATGATCGGCAACGTGATCGGCCTGCTCGCCCTCGCGCTCGGCTGGCGGCGCTCCATCTGGAGCTGGCCGGTCCAGTTCCTTTCCGGCGTCGTCCTCTTCGCGGCCTTCTTCGGCCACCTCACCGGCAGCGCCGGCAAGCAGGTCGTGGTCATGGTCGTCGCCCTGTGGGGCTGGTGGCGGTGGAACCGCGACGAGGGCAAGGACGGACGCGTCTCCGTACGGTTCGCCACCTGGCGCGAGCGCGGGTACATGGTGGGCGCCGCGGCGGTCGGCACGCTCGCGGTCGGCGCCCTGTTCCACGCGTACCCGACGCTGTCCTGGGACCCCTGGCCGGACGCCTACATCTTCGTCGGCACGATCGTCGCCATGTACGCGCAGGCCCGCGGCATGGTCGAGTTCTGGTTCGCCTGGCTGCTGGTCGACCTGGTGGGAGTCCCCCTGAACTTCGCCAACGGCTACGCCTTCTCCGGTTTCGTCTACGTCCTGTACGGCGCGCTCGTCCTGTGGGGCCTGCGCGACTGGTGGCTGCGTTCCCGCAAGGCCGGGCAGCCCGTCCTGGAAGGAGCCCCGGCATGACAACGACGCCGGTTTGGTACAGCACCGGGCACGATCAAGACGCCTCGGACTTCGCGCTCGACCCCGTCGAGCAGGCCGTCGCGGACATCGCCGCGGGCCGCCCCGTCGTGGTCGTCGACGACGAGGACCGGGAGAACGAGGGCGACCTCGTCATCGCCGCCGAGAAGGCCACCCCAGAGATCGTCGCCTTCATGATGAGCGAGTGCCGCGGGCTGATCTGCGCCCCCATGGAGGGCGACGAACTCGACCGGCTGCGGCTGCCGCAGATGGTCGACGACAACACCGAGTCGATGAAGACGGCGTTCACGGTGTCGGTGGACGCGTCCGCCGCGCACGGCGTGACCACCGGCATCTCCGCGTCCGACCGCGCCGCCACCCTGCGGCTCCTCGCGGACGGCACGTCGGGAGCCGACGACTTCGTGCGCCCCGGCCACATCTTCCCGCTCCGCGCACGGCCCGGCGGCGTCCTCGCCCGCAACGGCCACACCGAAGCGGCCGTCGACCTGGCCCGGCTCGCCGGCCTGCGCCCGGCGGGGGCGATCGTCGAGATCGCCGGCGAGGACGGCCGGATGCTCCGGCTGCCCGAACTGATCCCCTTCGCCCGCAAGCACGGCCTGACGATCATCTCCATCGAGGACCTGATCGCCTACCGCCGCGCCGCCGAGAGCGCGCCGTCCGCCGCCCACGGGGCGCCGCTCGCCGCACCCTCCGTCCGCCGCGAGGCCGAGGTCCACCTGCCCACCGCCTTCGGCGAGTTCACCGCGTACGGCTACCGCTCGACCGCGGACGGCGTCGAACACGTCGCCCTCGTCCACGGCGAGATCGGTGACGGCGAGGACGTCCTGGTCCGCGTCCACTCCGAGTGCCTCACCGGTGACGTCTTCCACTCGCAGCGCTGCGACTGCGGACCCCAGCTCGAGACGTCCATGGAACGCATCCAGACCGAGGGCCGCGGCATCGTCGTCTACCTGCGCGGCCACGAGGGGCGCGGCATCGGACTGCTCTCCAAGCTCCGCGCCTACGAACTCCAGGAGCGCGGCCGGGACACCCTGGACGCCAACCTGGAACTGGGCCTGCCCGCCGACGCCCGGGACTACGGGGCGAGCGCGCAGATCCTGGAGGACCTCGGCGTGCGCAGCCTGCGCCTGATGACCAACAACCCCGACAAGACCGAGGCGCTCGTCGGACACGGCCTGCGGGTCTCCGGCCGCGAGCCGATGCCCGTCCAGGCCGGCGAGCACAACCTGCGCTACCTGCGCACCAAGCGGGACCGGATGGGACACGACCTGCCCTGGCTGGACGCGACGACCGTGTCCGCCTGCGGGAGCCAGTGACACCGCCCGACCGGGCACGACAGCACCACCGGCAACACACCAGCACTGACGGCAACACAGCACAGCGGGACTGAGGAGAGACGTGAGCGGCAAGGGTGCACCTGAACTGTCCGTACGCAACTGCGGCGACCTGCGGGTCGCGGTCATCGCGGCCCAGTGGCACGACAAGGTGATGGACGGACTCGTCGACGGCGCCCTGCGCGCCCTGCACGAGTTGGGGATCGACGAGCCGACCCTGCTGAGGGTCCCGGGCAGCTTCGAGCTGCCGGTCGTGGCCAAGGTCCTCGCGGGCCGCGGCTACGACGCCATCGTCGCGCTCGGCGTCGTCATCCGCGGTGGAACGCCCCACTTCGAGTACGTGTGCCAGGGCGTCACCCAGGGCCTCACCCAGGTCTCCATCGACACCGGAGTCCCCATCGGCTTCGGGGTGCTGACCTGCGACACCGAGGAGCAGGCCCTGGACCGCGCCGGTCTGGAGGGCTCCAACGAGGACAAGGGGCACGAGGCGGTCACGGCCGCCGTCGCGACCGCGGCCACCCTGCGCTCAGTATCCGAACCCTGGCGCTGAGGCACGGCACCGAGCGCGTAGGCTGAGGACCACCATGTCCAAGAAGACGTTCGAGGAGCTGTTCACCGAGCTCCAGCAGAAGGCCGCCACCGGCGACCCCGCCACTTCGCGCACCGCCGAGCTGGTCGGCAAGGGCGTCCATGCCATCGGCAAGAAGGTCGTCGAAGAGGCCGCAGAGGTCTGGATGGCCGCCGAGTACGAGGGCAAGGACGCCGCCGCCGAGGAGATCTCGCAGCTGCTCTACCACGTCCAGGTGATGATGGTCGCGCGCGGGATCTCCCTCGACGACGTGTACGCGCATCTGTAGGGGCCGCCCCCCGTATCGCCCCGCAGTGCCCGTCCGCCCGTCCCGCCCCCAGCCCCGCACCACCTCACGCAAAGGAAGCCGACCTCATGCTGCGCATCGCCGTCCCCAACAAGGGTTCCCTCTCAGGACCTGCGGCGGACATGCTGCATGAGGCCGGCTACCAGCAGCGTCGCGAGTCCAAGGAACTGCGGATCGTCGACCCGGTCAACGAGGTCGAGTTCTTCTACCTCCGCCCCCGCGACATCGCGATCTACGTCTCCTCCGGCCGCCTCGACATCGGCGTCACCGGCCGCGACCTGCTGATCGACTCCGGAGCCAGCGCGGAGGAGATCCTCCCGCTCGGCTTCGCCCGCTCCACCTTCCGCTTCGCCTCCAAGCCCGGCACCGCGAGCGGCGTCGCCGACCTGAACGGCAAGACGGTCGCCACGTCCTACGAGGGCATCGTCGGCAAGTACCTCGCCGACAGCGGCATCGACGCCTCCGTTGTGCACCTCGACGGCGCCGTCGAGACCGCCATCGAACTCGGCGTCGCCGAGGTCATCGCGGACGTCGTCGAGACCGGCACCTCGCTGCGCAACGCCGGCCTGGAGGTCTTCGGCGACCCCATCATGAAGTCCGAGGCCGTCGTCATCCGCCGCGTCGGAGCCGACCTCACCGAGGACGCCGAGCCCAAGGTCCAGCAGTTCCTGCGCCGGCTCCAGGGCGTCCTCGTCGCACGGACGTACGTGATGATGGACTACGACTGCCGCGCCGAGCACCTGGAGAAGGCGATCGCCCTCACCCCGGGCCTGGAGTCGCCGACCATCTCTCCGCTGCACAACGAGGGCTGGGTCGCGGTCCGCGCCATGGTCCCCTCCAAGGAGGCCCAGCGGATCATGGACGACCTGTACGCGGTCGGCGCGCGGGCCATTCTGACCACGGCCATCCACGCCTGCCGGCTCTGACAGGACATCTGGACATGTCGGACCTTCCCCGTCTTCCCGTCACCTTCCGGCCGTCCCGTACCCGGGCCGTGCTGCTCGGCGCGGGCGCCGCGATCCTGGTGGTCATCACCACGGTCGCGATGCTCCTGGAGCAGCTCAGCCCGGGAGAGCGGCTCAGCTTCATCCTCACCGCCGCCCTGCTCTTCGGCGTGCTCCTGCTGCTCTCGCGGCCCAAGGTCGTCGCCGACGAGACCGGGGTCACCGTGGTCAACATCGCGGGCCGTCGCCGTCTGGACTGGGCGGAGATCCTGCGGGTCAACCTGCGCCCCGGCGACCCGTGGGTGTTCCTCGACCTCAGCGACGGCACCAGCCTGCCGGTGCTGGGCATCCAGCCGGGCATCGCCAAACGGCGTGCGATCGAGGACGCGCGGACCCTGCGCGCTCTCGTCGAGGCCCGCTCCGTCCGCGAGCCCGGTGGGCGGCGTGACGAACATCCGGGCTGACTCTCGCCCTTCCACCCTGCCCTGAGGGCCCATGTCTTGATTAATCTGGTGGCGGAGACGTTTCACCGCGCCTCCGCCTCCGACGTGGCCCCCGCCCTCAGAGGCTCCCTGCTACCCGAGGAGTGACTCCCTCCAGCGATGGACGGATCGTCCTGTAGTACCTGCGCCGCCCCCTGTCGACATAGCGAGGCGGCGGCATGACCATCCCCCTGTTGCTCCTTGGCGCAGCGTTCCTGCTGATTCTCGCCAACGGCTTCTTCGTGGCCGCCGAGTTCGGTCTCGTGACGGTCGAGCGCCCCGAAGCCGAGAAGGCCGCGGCCGAAGGCGACAAGCGCGCCGCCACGGTCGTCGAGTCGCTCAAGGAGCTCTCGTTCCAGCTCTCCGGAACACAGCTCGGCATCACCATCACCTCCCTCGTCGTCGGCATGCTCGCCGAACCGGCGCTCGCCCAATTGCTCCACGGCCCGTTCACCGCGATCGGCCTGCCCGAAGGGGCGGTGGCCGGCATCGCCGTCGTGGCCGGCATGCTGCTGGCCTCCGCCGTGCAGATGGTGATCGGTGAACTCGTGCCCAAGAACTGGGCCGTGTCCAAGCCGCTCCAGGTCGCCCGGTTCGTGGCCGGCCCGCAGCACGTCTTCTCCCGCCTGTTCCGGCCGGTGATCGCCGCGCTCAACACGGTCGCCAACCGGCTCGTCCGCGCCCTCGGCGTCGAACCCGCCGAGGAGCTGGCCTCCGCCCGCACCCCCGGCGAACTCGTCTCCCTGGCTCGTCACTCGGCCCTGGCCGGCGCCCTGGAGCAGGACACCGCGGACCTCTTCGTCCGCACCATGTCCCTCGCCGATCTCACCGCGCAGCACGTGATGACACCGCGCGTGAAGGTCAGCGCCCTCCAGTCCTCGGCGACCGCCGAGGACGTGGTCAACCTCACCCGTGCCACCGGCCTGTCCCGTTTCCCGGTCTACCGGGAGCGGATCGACGAGATCGTCGGCATGGTGCACCTCAAGGACGCCCTCGCGATCCCCTCGCACGACCGGCTGCGCACCCCCGTCGGCCGGATCGCGCAGGCTCCGCTGCTCGTCCCGGAGACGCTGCCCGTGCAGCCGCTCCTGGAGCAGTTGCGCAGCGAGCAGCCGATCGCCGTCGTCGTCGACGAGTACGGCGGTACGGCCGGGGTGGTCACCCTGGAGGACATCGTCGAGGAGCTCGTCGGTGAGGTCCGTGACGAGCACGACGACGTGCTCGGCGAACCGCCCGAGCTCGCCGCGGCCCCGCCGGAGGACGGCAGGCCCGCCTGGGACGCCGACGGCAGCTGCCGGGTGGACGTCCTGCAGCGCATAGGCCTGGACGTGCCCGAGGGGCCGTACGAGACCGTGGCGGGACTCGTCGCCGATCTGCTCGGCAGGATCCCGGCCCCCGGTGACAAGGCCGAACTCCCCGGCTGGCGTCTGTCGGTCCGGCAGGTCGGCCACTACCGCGCCGAACGCGTCCGCCTGGTGCGGACCGCGCTCGCCCCGGAGGCCGTCCGATGAGCGTTCTCCAACTCCTTCTCGCCGGTCTGCTGGTCCTCGCCAACGGCTTCTTCGTCGGCGCCGAGTTCGCCCTCGTCTCGGTGCGGCGCAGCCAGATCGAGCCGCTGGGCACCACGCGCTCCCGTCAGGTCCTGTACGGCCTGGAGCGGCTTCCGCAGATGATGGCGGCGGCCCAGTTCGGCATCACCGTCTGTTCGCTGACGCTCGGCGCGGTCGCCGAGCCGACGGTCGCCCATCTGCTGGAACCCCTCTTCGAGGCGGTCCACCTGCCCGACGGGGTGATCCACCCCCTCGGCTACGTGATCGCGCTGGCCCTCGTCGTCTTCTTCCACCTCGTGATCGGCGAGATGGTCCCGAAGAACCTCGCGATGGCGGCGCCGGAGAAGACGGCTCTGTGGCTCAGCCCCGGACTCGTCGCCTTCGCCCGGCTGGCCCGGCCGGTCACCCTCGGCCTCGGCGCCTGCGCCCGGCTCATCCTCAAGCTGTTCCGCGTCGAGCCCCGGGACGAGGTCGAGGCGGTCTTCACCAGCGAGCAGCTCAACCGTCTGGTGGAGGACTCGGGGCAGGCCGGCCTGCTCGACCCCGAGGAGCAGGAGCGGCTGGAGGACGCCCTGGAACTGGGCTCGCGCCCCGTCACCGACGTCCTGCTCGACAGCGACTCGCTGATCACCGTGGACCCCTCGGTCACCCCGGGCCAGGTCGTCGCGCTCACCGCGCGCACGGGCTTCTCCCGGTTCCCGGTGGTCGCGGAGAACGGCGCCTTCATGGGCTGCTATCTGCATGTGAAGGACGTCCTCGACCTGGAGGAGTCCGACCGCGCGGTCCCGCAGCAGATGTGGCGCCCGATGACCACGCTGCGGGCCGAACTCCCGCTGGACGACGCCCTCACGGTGATGCGGCGGGCCGCCACCCACCTCGCCCAGGTCGCCGACGCCGCCGGCAAGGTCCTCGGCCTGGTGGCGCTGGAGGACGTACTGGAGCTGCTCGTCGGCGAGGTACGCGACCCGGCGCACCGGGACGTCGCGCCGGTGCGGGTCGCGGAGGCCCGCCCGAGTCCGGCCACGGCCGCTCCGAGCCCGGCCCCGGCCGCTCCGGAGGAGGCGCTGGCCGGCTGACCGTGCGCGTGGGCCCCGGTTCTCCGCGGGCCGTGCGACCGCTCCGGTGGTCGCACGGCCCGTGGAGGCCGGGGCCTTCTCACATCCCCGACGGGTCGTGCGGCCCCCGTCCCGACAGGACTTCCCCGTAGGCCTGCATGAGGTCCGGCAGCCGCAGCGTCGACAGGTCGTCGCGGGAGGGGGTGGAGGTGTATCCGGTCAGCCGCAGATCGCGGTAGGCGCAGCTCTTCTCGTACAGGGTGCGTAGGAAGCGGCCGTTGCCCAGTTCGTCGATCCAGCCCTGGTCGACGACGTGGCCGGCGATGGAGCGCAGTTCGTCGAGCGCCTCCTCGTCCCAGACGTCGCCGTTCTCGGCGGCCAGCACCTCGCCTATCGAGGTCAGTTCGAGGGGGCGGTAGGAGGGGAAGTCCACCCGGCTGGTGAAGCGGGAGGAGAGACCGGGGTTGGCGGCCAGCAGGCGGTCCATGCCCTCGGGGTAGCCGGCCAGGATGACGACGAGGTGGTCGCGGTTGTCCTCGGCCCGCTTCAGCAGGACCTGGAGGGCCTCGTCGCCGTACGCGTCGCCCTTGCCGTAGCCGGAGTTGGACAGCGAGTACGCCTCGTCGACGAAGAGGACTCCGCCGATCGCCGAGTCGATCAGTTCGTTGGCCTTCACGGCGGTCTGGCCGAGGTACTCGCCGACCAGGTCGGCCCGCTGGGCTTCCACCAGATGGTCGCCGCCGAGCAGCCCGAGCGCGTAGAAGACCCGGCCGAGGATGCGGGCCACGGTGGTCTTTCCGGTGCCGGAGGGACCGGAGAAGACGAAGTGACGTTTGGGCGGCTGCACCGGCAGGCCCTGCCCGGCGCGCAGCCGAGCCATGTTCAACTGCGCCGACAGCGCTTTCACCTGGCGTTTCACCGGTTCCAGGCCGACCATGCACTCCAGTTCGGCGAGCGCCTCCTCCAATAACGCGGGGTCGGTCGGGCCGGTGGGGAGCGGCTGCACCGGCACCATCGCCTTCTCCCGGAAGACGTCGGTCTCCGGCTGGAGTCCGCCCGACGGCGGATCGGGCTCCGAGAGCTTCAGGTCCCGTCCCTCGGAGCCGAAGAGCGGATCCACTCCGTCCGGGCCTTCCAGGACGTCCTGGCCCACTCCGGCGAGGGTGATCGCCGCGAGGTCGGCCGCCGCGTCGTCGTAGCCGTCCCCCTCGGAGATGGCGGCGAGGCGAGCCGAGGTGTCCATGAACGACGGGTCGACCCGGTGGACGGCCCGGTACAGGGGGAGGGCGGCCGCGGACCGTCCGGTGCCCTCGTGGGCGCGGGCCAGCCAGTAGCGCAGTTCCTTGCGCTGCGGCTGCTCGCTGCGGCAGCGCATCAGCGCGGACGACAGCAGGGGCTCGGCGTGCCCGAACATCTCCAGCCTGACCCGCGCCATGCCGCCGAACAGGCCGGCCTCTATGCCGAGCATCGGATCGTCGATCAGCGGGTCGGTGTGCCGGACCAACTGCTCCCAGTCCTTGACCAGATAGGCGCGGCACGCGTGCAGGAACCGCACCTGGTGGTCCGCGTCCACCGGTGGCAGACCGGCCAACGCCCGGTCCAGTTCCGGGACATGACGTCCGTCGAGCCAGTGCGAGGCGTGCGCGAGCAGCAGGTCCCGCGGGCTCTCCAGCACCGGCTGCACCCACCAGCCCAGCCAGTACCAGGAGTTGATGGTGCGCCGGTGGCGGGCGCGTTGTTCGCCGAAGCGGTCCCGGTGCCGGAACATCCGCAGCAGCGCGGTCGTCGTGTCCACCCGTAGCGCGTGCAGTCCGAGCCAGCCGTCCGCCATACCGGGGTCCATCCGGACCGCGGCGCGGAACTCCTCCTCCGCCTGCGGGTAGGCGCCCATCGTGTAGGCGTCCACACCTCGCAGCCAGGCGAGGTCGGCCGGGGCCTCGGGACCCTGCGTGCCGAAGTCCATCACGTCCCCCACAAACCGTGCCCCCGATGGTCGGGAAGTGTCTCGTGGATCAGGACACCTCCCTTGCCGCCGGGCAGGTGCCCGTCGGCATCTCTGGTCGAACGACTGTGCCGCGGACGGGAGTTGCGGCTAGCCGTCCGAAGGTCGCACCGAGAGGCATCGTACCTGCGGTTCATGGGCGTGCCGAAGGGTGCCGCACACCCCGTTCCACGAGGTGGGAGCAGACGGGGCGCACAGTGGGCGGTGACCCTGGGTGAGCGAACCGCGTCGCAGGGCGTCCGGAAAAGGGGGGTGTGGGCAGAACGAAGCCCCCGATCACGGGGGAACAACCGGGGGCTTCGCGACTGCGGGGCGACTCCCGAAGGCCGCTCATTCAGAACGTAAGACCTGTACGGCCCCCCGGTCAAGGAGAGTTGAGGCACTGGGAGAACTTCTCCTGCGCCGCTCTTCACAAGTTCAGCACACTGCGGATGGTCCGTCACGGTGCGTGATGAAACGGTCCTCTCCTGGCGTCCCGGCGGGCCCCGGGAGCACCTCGTACCCCTCGGAACTCTGCCGCACCACATGATGCGCGAAGGGCCGCGAGGGGTCCTCCGCGAAGTGCCGGCGCTCGGCGCGGACCCAGCCCGCCCAGAAGTCGCTCTGCGCCGCACCGTCCCGTCGCATCCCGCGCGCCCAGGCCTCGTCGTGCGGCAACTCCATCCACAACAGCCGCGCGAGCCACGGCCGCAACACGCGACGGCCCGCTCCGACGCCCTCCAGCACCACCACGGGCGCGGCGGGCAGCTCATGGACCGGCCCGAACTCCCGGGAGGTCCAGTCGTAGGGGGCGTACCGCGCGCTCTCACCCCGCCGCAGCGGCTCGATCACCTGGCTCAGCAGACGCCCGGTCCACGCGAAGAGCTCCTCGTGGGTGGCGACGTCGTCGAGGTGGAGGACAGGCGCGCCGCCCAGGGCCGCCGCCAACTCCCCGGCGAACGTGGTCTTTCCGGAGCCCGCGTGGCCGTCGACGCCGACGAGGCGGACGGGCCCGCAGGAGGGCGGCAGCCGGCGCAGCCGGGCGGCGAGGACGTCGATGGGGTGTCCCGGGGTGAGATCGGAGGTGAGCATATTCCTGGGGAACATTCTATCGAGGGGCCGTGAGCGGCGGATCCATGGGTGCTGAATGGTGTTGCGTTGAACTATCGATTGAACATTCCTCAAGAAATGCCCTCGGTGCCTCCGAAGTTCCAGGTCCCGGCGGAAGCAGGTATTTCGGATACGGCGTTCCGGTTCTCCGGGAAGCTGAGTAGGGTGCCTGGTGCGCAACGGCGGGACGTCGCACGGGGATGGACAGGGGAAGATGGCCGCGGGGTTATTCGAGGGGCAGTACGTGTGGCATCCGGCGGCCGACGACCGCAGACTCGCGAGCGTCTGCACGGATGTCCGGGCCGGCCGTTTTCTGAGCGCCCACGAAGCTCTGACGGAGACCCGCGCGGACTTCCCGCTCCGGGCCCACCGCTCCCTGGTTCTCGCTTCCGAGGCGGCCGACTCCGACCTCGCCGAGCGCTGGCTGGCCGAGGAGGGATCGTCGCCCGAGTCCGCGCTCCTGTGGGCGCGCGTGGCCGTCCTGCGGGCGCTGCGCGCGGCCGACGCGAAGGACGACCGGGCCGAGGCGCTGGAGCGGATAGCGCTGACCGCCTGCGACCGGGCCGCCGTCATGGACCGCGCCGATCCGACGCCCTGGGTGGCCCGGCTGTCCATGGCCCGGCTGCACGACCTGCGTGACGCGGCGCCGCACGGACTGCTCACCCAGCCACCCGGCCCCTGGCAGCTCTTCTCGCACATCCTGCGCCTCGACCCCTGGAACCGTGAGGGGCACCACCGGTTTCTGGCCTTCTTCTTCACGCGGTACGGCGGCTCAGTGAACGCGGCCTGGGACGTCGCCGCCTTCCTGAGCCAGCGCGCCCCCGCCACCTCCCCGCTGCGGCTGCTGCCGCTGGTCGCCCTGGTGGAGAGTTACGACCCCTCGCAACTGCTGGTCGACCGCACCTGGGAGCAGCCGCAGTGGCGTTCGACGGCGCTCGCGATCTACCGGCACTGGCTGCCGGAGGCGTCCGGATACCGCTTCACGCCGGTGCTCGACCTGGCGTACCTGGCGCACGCGCTCTTCATGGCGCAGTGCGAGTTCGAGGCGCGCGCGGTCCTCACGGCCATGGGGCCGTACGCCAGCCGCATGCCGTGGAGCGTGTTCGGCGCACCCGAGGAGCAGCTCTCCCGGGCCCGCCGTGCCTGCGGCCTGGCCGTACCCGGCGCGCCCTGAACACCCCGAGAGACCTCACGACACCCCAAAGAGAAAGGTCAGTTGTGTCAGAACGGATATCGGCCCCCCACGCCCGAGCCCGTGCCGGACAGGATTCCGCCACGCTCGATGACGACGCGACACTGCACGCGATGGGATATCCGCGAAAACTCACCCGCCGATTCAAGGCGTTCGACAATTTCGCGATCTCCTTCACGATCATCAACATCGTCTCGGGTATTTTCTCGTCCTTCGGATTCGGGATGAACGCCGGCGGCCCCCGCATTCTCGTGTTCGGCTGGATCGGCGTCTCCGTGATGGTCCTCTTCATCGGCGCGGCGATGGCCGAGGTGGCCTCCGCCTATCCGACCAGCGGGGCCCTCTATTTCTCCGCAGGAAAGCTCGCCAAACGGCACAAGGGCGCATGGTCCTGGTACACGGGCTGGCTGAATTTCGTGGGTCAGGTGGGCGGCACGGCCGCGACCGGATACGCGGCCGCCACCTTCATCCAGGCCTTCGTCGCCCTGCAGTGGCACACCTACGAGCCGACCGCGCAGCAGACCGTCCTGATCACGGGACTGATCATCGTGCTCCAGGGTCTGGCCAATACCTACACGGTCCAGCTGGTCGCCCTGCTCAACCGGATCTCCGTCTGGTGGCTGCTGATCGGGCTCGTCGTGATCGTGAGCACCCTCGTCGTCATGCCCGACGACCACCAGTCGCCGTCGTTCGTCACGCATTTCGCGAACAACACCGGTTTCACGAACGGGCTTTACGGCGGGATGCTCGGCCTGCTCGTCACCAGCTGGACCTTCACGGGCTTCGACGGCAGCTTCCACATGTCCGAGGAAACGGTGCGGGCGACGGTCAACGCACCCAAGGGGATCACGCGTGCCATCGGCTATTCGGCGATCACCGGTCTCGTCCTGATGCTCGCCCTCGTCTACAGCATTCACGACTACGACAAGGTGGCCGCCTCCTCGGCGCCGCCCGTCCAGATTCTCATCGACGGGCTTGGCATGGGCATGGCTAAGGTCATCCTGCTCATCGTGATCGGGTCCATGCTGTTCTGCGGGCTGGCCAACCTGACCAGCAACACCCGCCAGATCTTCGCCTTCTCCCGGGACGGCGCGATGCCGGGCTCCCGCTGGTGGCACTCCGTCTCGCCCCGCACCCGTACCCCCGTCAAGGCCGTGTGGCTGGCCGTCGGCTGCTCGCTGGTCCTCGTCCTGCCCGGCTGGTGGTCGCACACCGCCTTCACCGCGATCGTCAGCGTCAACGTCGTCGGCCTCTTCCTCGCCTACGCCGTGCCGATCTTCCTGCGGCTGCGGCTGGGGGACGGGTTCCAGCCGGGCCCCTGGAACCTCGGCCGATGGAGCAGGCCGGTCGGCTGGGTGGCCGTGATCTGGATCCTCGCCAGCAGCGTGCTCTTCATGCTGCCGCAGGGCTCGCCCATCACCGGCGACACCTTCAACTACGCCTCGATCGCCCTCGCCGTGGTCCTGATCGTGGCCACGGTGTGGTGGTTCGCCACCGCACGGCGCCGCTTCCAGGGGCCCGTGAGCTACGGCCGCCCCGACGAGGTCGCCGCCATGGACCTCGTCTGACCGGCCCGCGTCCCGGACCCGGCACCCGGGGCCGGGACGCGGGCACTCGACGGGTCCGGGGCCGCCGCAGGTCATGCCAGTGGTCCCTACCAATATTGGTGGGCGTGGCATGGCCGAAAGTGCTGGCAGAAGTCGGCCCCCGGCGTCCATAGTTGGCCCACGACCGAGCTTGGGCCCGCCCGTTCCGGACACCTGGGGGTCAACCACCCATGAGCAGAGCCGAACAGCCGTCCCGCAGAACAGTCCTCGCCGCCGCGGTAGCCGCGGCGGCGGCCGTGGGGGCCACCGGCCCCGCGGCCGCCGCCGTCCCGGGCCGCCCGGCCAGGGCCCACGGCGGACTCGTGGACAACCACGCCTGGACCTCGTACACCGACTGGCGCAGTGGTGCCGCACGGGGCACGCGTGCCGTGCCGGGCGTGCGTCCCGGTCTGGTGATCGTCGCCCGGGCCGGCACCACGGACTACACCGACCCGCACACCGGCAGGACGGCCACCTGGGAGTACGCGACCTGGACCAGCCCGGTCCACCGGCTCGGCGTGCCCGCGACGGAGGTCATCGCCTCCTGGAACGCGAGCACCCCGGCCGGCACCTGGCTCCAGGTGGAACTGACCGGCACGTACTCCGACGGCACGGCCACCCCCTGGTACGTGATGGGCCGCTGGGCCTCCGGCGAGCAGGACATCCGGCGGACCTCCGTCGACGACCAGAGCGACGGCCGCAGCAGCATCTGGACGGACACGTTCGCCATCGACGACGCGGCCTCCGGGCTGCGCCTCGTCTCCTACCGGCTGCGCCTGACCCTCTACCGCACCCCCGGCTCGCGGCTCACGCCGACCGTGTGGCGGCTCGGCGCGATGGGCTCCGACATCCCGGACCGTTTCACCGTCCCGGCCTCCACCCCGGGGCTCTCCCAGGAGCTGCGGGTCCCGCGCTTCTCGCAGGAGATCCACGCCGGCCAGTACCCCGAGTACGACAACGGCGGCGAGGCCTGGTGCAGCCCGACCTCCTCGCAGATGATCATCGAGTACTGGGGCCGCAAGCCCACCGCGGAGCAGCTCGCCTGGGTCGACCCGGCGTACGCCGACCCGCAGGTCTGCCTCGCGGCCCGCTCCACCTTCGACTACCAGTACGACGGATGCGGCAACTGGCCGTTCAACGCGGCCTACGCGGCGACGTACAAGGACCTCCAGGGTGTGGTGACCCGGCTCGGTTCGCTCACCGACCTGGAGACGCTGATCGCCGCCGGCATCCCGGCCATAACGTCCCAGTCGTTCCTCAAGACGGAGCTGACGGGCGCGGGGTACGGCACCTCGGGTCACCTCATGACGGTCATCGGGTTCACCGCCGAGGGCGACGTGATCGCCAACGACCCGGCGTCTCCGGGCGACGACGCGGTGCGCAGGATCTACAAGCGCTCCGAGTGGGAGAACATCTGGCTCCGGACCAAGCGCTACAACGCCTCCGGCGGGGTGTCCTCCGGGACCGGCGGTGTCTGCTACCTGTACTTCCCGGCCCATCCCTCCCCGCGCCAGCTCAAGGCGCTCGCGGCGGTGGGCATCCGCTGAGCCGACGGGCGGCCCCCGCACGCCGGGGGCCGCCCCTCGGGGCTCAGCCCTGGACCGGTGCCCATCGAGGCCTTTCCCTCGTCCGGGCGGGGTGTGTGACGAGACCCACACCCTTCGCGCGCCGCCGCGGCATTCCCGGGCGTCCGACGCCGGTCGAAGCGCCGGCGTGAGCAAGCTCTCTACCGCAGCGGCCGGCTCCGGTGGCAAGGTGGTCGGGCCGGTGGGGAGCCGGCGGGGGCGGGCGATTCGACCGCACCACTACGTCAGCGAGATGCCATGACCACGAGCTCCGCCACCGCCTCCCGTCTCCGCGCCCGCACCGGCGGCCCCCGGGACGACGGCCCGAAGATCCTCGAGCACGTGCTGGGCTGGACCCTCGTGGTGGTCGTGGCGATGCTGGCGACACAGCTCGGCCTGTTCTGAGCCGACGGCGGGGATCGTCGATGCCCGACGCGACCGCGACCGCAGCCTCGGCCGGGCCGCGGTACCTCGGGCATCGTTGATCGCGTGCGCCTGAACGGTCGCCACGCTTCTGCCATACTGCGGATGTTCCGTCGGCAGTCGGAGACCAGGGCCGGAATTGAATAATAGTCAACAGCGCGATGCCGAGCGTCCACGGGCGCGCGGCACCGACCGCTCACTGGCGCGTCGCGCCGAACTCATCGCCATCGGGCGGAGATTGTTCGCCGACACGTCCTACGACGCACTCTCCATGGACGACATCGCGCGGCAGGCGCATGTCGCCAAGGGGCTGATCTACTACTACTTCACGTCCAAGCGCGGCTACTACCTCGCCATCGTCGAGGACTCCGTCGCGGACCTCGTCTCGCGCGCGGCGGGCGGGCTCGAACTGCCCCCGGTGGAGCGGGTCCACCGCACCATCGACGGCTACCTCCGCTACGCCGAGCACAACCAGGCCGCCTATCGCACCATCATCGCCGGCGGCGTGGGATTCGACGCCGAGGTGCAGGCGATCCGGGAGGGTGTGCGCGAGGTGATCGTGGAGACGATCGCCGAAGGGGCGTACGGCCGGGGCGGGATCGGGCCGTTGCCCCGCATCGCCCTGCTCGGCTGGCTGCACGGTGTCGAGGGGGCCACCCTCGACTGGATCGGCCACCAGACGGTGTCGCGCGACGTCATGCGCGAGCTGCTGGTCAAGATGCTCGGCGGCACGATGCGCGCGATCGAGGAGATCGACCCCTCGTACGTCGCGCCGCCGGACGCCCGCAGGGACGGCTGAAGGGCACTCGGCGCCCGTCAGGGCTGACGTGGAAGGGGCGGACGCCGTGACCGGCGTCCGCCCCGACCTGCCTGCCGTGAAGGCTAGTTGACCGACTTGATCAGCTCACCGTTCGAGGTGTCGCCGCTCAGCTCCCAGAGGAAGGTGCCGCCCAGGCCCTGCGCGTTCTTGTAGCTCATCTTGCCCGCGATGGTCGACGGGGTGTCGTAGCTCCACCAGTTGGTACCGCACTTGGCGTACGCGGTACCCGCCACCGTGCCGGTCGCCGGGCACTTCGTCTTGAGCACCTTGTAGTCGTCGATGCCCTGCTCGTACGTGCCCGCCGCCGGGCCGGTCGCCGTGCCGCCGGGTGCCGCCTGGGTGACGCCGGTCCAGCCGCGGCCGTAGAAGCCGATGCCGAGCAGCAGCTTCGAGGCCGGGATGCCGAGGCCCTTGAGCTTCGCGATGGTCGCCGAGGTGTAGTAGTTCGCCTTCGGGATGCCGGTGTACGAGTTCAGCGGCGAGTGCGGGGCCGTCGGACCGGTCGCGTCCCAGGCGCCGAAGAAGTCGTACGTCATCGGGTTGTACCAGTCGACGTACTGGGCAGCGCCCGCGTAGTCCGTGGCGTCGATCTTCCCGCCGGTGGTGGCGTCGGCCGTGATCGCCGCGGTGACCAGGTTGCCGCTGCCGAACTTCGCGCGCAGTGCGGCCACGACGTTCTTGAACGCCGCCTTGCCGCTGGTGTCGCAGGACAGGCCGCAGGAGTTGGGGTACTCCCAGTCGATGTCGATGCCGTCGAAGACGTCCGCCCACTTGGAGTTCTCGACCAGGTCGTAGCAGGACTGGGCGAAGGCGGCGGGGTTCTTGGCGGCCTCGGTGAAGCCGCCCGACCAGGTCCAGCCGCCGAAGGACCAGAGCACCTTGAGGTTCGGGTGCTTCTTCTTCAGCTCGCGCAGCTGGTTGAAGTTGCCGCGCAGCGGCTGGTCCCAGGTGTCGGCGGTGCCGTCGACGGACTGGTCGGCGGTGTACGCCTTGTCGGTCGCCGCGTAGGAGTCGCCCATGGCGCACTTGCCGCCGGTGACGTTGCCGAACGCGTAGTTGATGTGGGTCAGTTTGGCGGCCGAACCGGACGTCTCGACGTTCTTGACGTGGTAGTTCCGGTCGTAGACACCCCATTCGGTGAAGTAGCCGACGACCTTGGAGCCCGCTGCCGCGGCGCTCGCGGACCCCACGGTGCTCGTGGTGGTCCTGCCTGCTGCGTTCGCGTCGGCCGTCGCCGTGCCGGCGCCGGCCAGCAGTCCCGCGCCGAGGACGGCGCAACACGCGGCGGAGACGAGCGCGCGGACGGACGTGCTTCTGGCGCCGGGGGAGCGCCTGACGGGGGAGAGCGCGCGGGGGAGGTGCGGTCGGAGCATCGGTTCTCCTCGTGGGGGAGGGGAGCGTGGGGCGTTCGTGCCGGGACCTGTCGGCGGCCGTGAGGGACCGCCGCATGCCGCTTGGCATGAACGCGCTGAGGCGTTGGGGGAACCCTAGGAGGACTAGACCACTGCGTCAATGGTTCGGACCAATTCCCCGCCGCGCGGTCCGCGGCCGTCAACTACCCCTTCGATGCTGTGGATTGGAGGCGACGTCGCCCGACCGGAGATCTCCCCGGCGCGTGGACGGGCAGGGTTGCGGTCCGAGTCGAGCGCGCCTGTCGGCTCCGGCGAGCGCGCGGCCCTGGCTCGGGGGCGATGCCGCCGCCGTGCGGCCGGCGGCCCCGGGGCTCGGTCAGCGCGCGACGCCCTGCGGGTCCCGGCCCGCGCCGAGATCCCCGCGCGGGCCACGGTGCGCCCCGAACCCGCCCTGCGGGTCCGGCCCCGCACCCAACTCGCCGCGCCGGTCCGGGGTCACGCCGAACTCGTTGCGCGGATCCCTGGAGGCGTTGAACTGCCCCTCGTTCCGCGGGTCGCGGACCGGTACGAAACGCGGCTCCCCGCGCGGATCCCGGCTCGCGCCGAAGGTGCTGTACCCGTACATCGCCGATGGCGCCGAAAGGCGCACCCACTCCGGGTCGTGGCGCCCCGGGAGCGTGCGGCCGTGATCGGCCCACGCCCGCATCAGGGCGAGGTAGATGGGCGGATCCTGAACCGGCGGAGCAGGCGGGGGCGGCGCACGGTGAACCGATTCTGCCGGAACCGGGACGAGGATCCGGCGCCGACGCCCGGTCGCAGCATAGGTGGGGTTCATACCGGGGCAACGCCGGGGCGGGCGGACAGGTCACCCGCCCACGGATTCGGCCGTGCGTTCGCGACGGACCCCGTGCGGGGCTCCCTCGGTGAACGTGTGTCTGGTCCCCGACCGTCATCTGACGTACCGTCAACTCTGCCGCCGGGGGCCGTACCCCTCCGGGCGACGTCAACTGCCGCGCGCCCAGGGAGGCCTGCCGTGACCGACGACCGCCCCGTCCCCCTCGACGAATACCCCGTGCACCAGGTCCCGCTGTCCATGAAGCACGTGGCCGGCGGTGACCGGAACGCCTACGACCGCTGCATCTTCCATGTTCTGGACCACACTGGCCGCGCCCTGCTGATCCTCGGCCTCGGCGTCTACCCGAACGTCGGGGTGATCGACGCCTACGCCACCCTGCGGCTCGGCGACCGCCTGCACGCCGTTCGCGCCTCGGACGCGCTCGGCGACGACCGCACGGACCTCGCCGTCGGCCCCTTCCGGATCACCGTCGAGGAGCCGCTGCGCCGGTTCCGGCTGCGGTCCGACGACGACTCCCTCGCGTACGACCTCACCTGGACCGCGGACTTCCCCGCCCTGTGGGAGCCGCACCACGTCCAGCGCCGGGGCGGCCGGCTCACCCTGGAGGGCCGCCGCTTCGTCCAGGCCGGCGGTGTCGAGGGTGTCATCCGGGTCGACGGCGACGAGATCCCGGTCGGCGCGGGAGAGTGGACCGGCACCCGGGACCGCAGCTGGGGGGTGCGCCCCATCCCGGGCGAGGAAGGCGGCCGTCTCGCCGCCGAGAACCCGGCCGAGGGGTTCCACTGGATCTGGTGCCCGGTGCGCTTCGAGGACCGCTTCCTGATGGTCGTCGTCCAGGAGGACGCCGACGGGTACCGCACCCTGAGCGACGCGACCGTGGTGCGAGACGGCCACCGGGACCTCCAACTCGGCTGGCCCCAGGCCGACATCACCTACCGCTCCGGCACCCGCCGGCCCACCTCCGCCGTCCTGCACCTCACCCACCCGCGGGACCGCAAGCCGCTGGAGCTGGGCGTCGAGGTGCTCTGCTCCTCGCCGCTCGCGGTCGGGGCCGGGTATCCGCCCGCCGACGACTGGCAGCACGGCACCTGGCGCGGCCGCGGATGGACCGACCGGCGCGTGTACGACCTCGCCGACCCGGCGGCCCACCCCCTCGCCGGCTACGGGGTGACCGACCACGCCGCCCGGTTCACCCTCGACGGGCAGGTCGGACACGGGATCTTCGAGCACGGCTCGTTCGGCCGCCACGACCCGAGCGGCTTCACCGGGTTCGACTCGGTCGCGCCCTGAGAGGAGTGGCGAGATGGCCACGGCACCCCGCCCGCGTACGACCACCCGCGACCCCGGAGAACTCGCCCGGCGCCTGACGACCTGGCTCGACGCCCGCCTCCCGGGCGCCAGGGCGGTGGACGTGCGGGTCCCCGAGTCCAACGGCACGTCCAGCGAGACCCTGCTCTTCGACGTCGACCACCCCGAACCACCGCTGCGAGCCTGCGCGTTGAGAGCCGCCGCGGACCCCGCCGCCTACAGCGTGTTCCCCGTGTACGACATGGCCCGGCAGTACCGCACGATGCGCCTGGTCGGAGAACACAGCGATCTGCCGGTCCCCCGGGTGCGCTGGCTGGAGGAGGACCCGGGCCCGCTCGGGGTGCCCTTCTTCGTGATGGAGCGGATCGCCGGACGCGTCCCTCCGGACGTCATGCCCTACACGTACGAAGGCAACTGGCTGCACGCGGCGAGCGGGGCCGAACGCGAACACCTGGAAGCGGCGTCCGTCGCGCTGATCGCCCGACTGCACGACCAAGTACCCCTCGTGCAGGCCGACTTCCTGCGCCTGCCGGGCGACGGAAGCCCACTGCGGCGCCATGTGGCATCCCAACGCGCCTACTACGCCTGGGTGATCGACGGACTGTCGCCCTCACCGCTCATCGAGAGCGCCTTCGACCGGCTCGAGGCGCTATGGCCGCGCGACGAGGGCGAGGCGGTGCTCAACTGGGGTGACGCGCGCATCGGGAACGTCGTCTACGACGGGTTCGACCCCGTCGCGGTGCTGGACTGGGAGATGGCGGCGCCCGCCCCGCGCGAGGTGGACCTCGGCTGGACCGTCTACCTGCACCGCTTCTTCCAGGACCTGACCGTGAGCTTCGGGCAGCCGGGGCTCCCGGCATTCCTGCGCCGCGACCGCGTCGAGGCCCGCTACGCCCGGCTCACCGGACACACACCACGCGACATGGACTTCTACACGCTGTACGCCGCGCTGCGGCACGCGATCGTCATGCTGCGCATCGCCTACCGCCAGGCGCACTTCGGCGAGGTTGCCGTTCCCCCGGACCCGGACACGCTGATCCTGCACCACGACAGCCTGCGGGCCATGGTGCAGGGCAGCTACTGGGACGGGCCGGGCGTCGCCCGGTGAACGAGCGTGCCGTTCAGGCGGCCTGATCCCCCGTCAGAGGAACGACACGCACCGGGCGCGAGGCCGGTCCGCCCACGTGGGAGAACGGCTGTGTCCGCCAGTCGAGTCCCTGAGGGAGCGTCAACAGCAGCGCGGTGTCCTGCTCCTGAGGTTCCACGGACTCGTCGGCCGGCCTCGCGTCGTCGGCCGCACGGCCCGTGCCCGAGCACACCGTGAGCCCGAACGGGTTCCACGGGGAGGCGCACAGCGCGTGCTCCGGCAGGATCTCCTCGTCCGCCAGGAGCGCGATCGGCTGCGCGCAGTCCGGGCAGATCACCCGGTACATCTCGAAGGTGTCGTACGCGTCGAACTCGTCGCCGTCCAGGGCGTCGTGTTCGACACCCTCCGGCTCGGGTTCGAATGCGGGCTGCTGCCGCTTGGGCGCGGTACGACCAGGGCGCTTAAGACTCTGCATGGGATTCTCCCCCTCGGGTGGGCCGACAAGGCGCTGCGACCTCGACCACAGCAAGCACTTCCCGCCCCGTCTCTGCGGTAATCACGAGAACATCACGGACCCGGTTGCGGCCATGTGGCGTTCGTCACATGCCGCCCGCAGGTGCCTGGCCCGGCGGATCTGTCCGCCCGGTGGCGTACACGTGACTCTAAGCCACATCACAAACCGGCTATGACCTGCGCCGCCGAGTACCCCGGGGATCAAGGGCCCTGTAGGTTCTTGCGCCATGGAGGAGCTGGACCGACAGATCGTGCAGCTGCTCGTCGCAGACGGGCGGATGAGTTACACCGACTTGGGCAAGTCCACGGGCCTGTCCACGTCCGCCGTGCACCAGCGGGTGCGCCGGCTGGAGCAGCGCGGCGTCATCCGCGGCTACGCCGCGGTCGTCGACCCGGAGTCGGTCGGGCTGCCCCTGACCGCCTTCATCTCGGCGAAACCGTTCGACCCGAGCGCCCCGGACGACATCGCCGAACGCCTCGCGGGCGTACCGGAGATCGAGGCCTGCCACAGCGTCGCGGGCGACGAGAACTACATCCTCAAGGTGCGCGTCTCCACCCCGCACGAACTCGAGGAACTCCTGGCGCGCCTGCGCAGCCTCGCGGGCGTGTCGACCCGCACGACGGTCGTTCTGTCGACCCCCTACGAAGCGCGGCCCCCGCGCATCTGACCGCTCACGCCGGACCGGGCGTGTCCGCCGGAATCGGCCGGCCGTGGTCCCCGTGTCCTTATGTCCCCGCGCCTGCCCGCGCCCAGCGCCCGCACGCGCCTGTACGCGCGCGTGCGCGTGCGGGAGTGCCGCGGAGCGCCAGGGTGCCGCCGGGCCGCTCCGGGGCCGCCAGGGGGCCCCGCCGGGCGCACGAGGGCCGCGTGACGCCGACGCGGTGCCCGGACGCCGTGACGGGGCCGGACAGCGTGCGGTCGGCCACCCGGGCGACGGCCGGTGCCGGCGACGCGGGAGACTGGTCCCATGAGTGAGAGCACCGCCCCGTCGGTCACCGTGCTGCTGCGCGGTGGAGAAGTCCACAGCCCCGCAGACCCCTTCGCCACCGCCATGGTCGTCGAGCGCGGCCACGTCGCCTGGGTCGGCTCGGAGGGAGCCGCCGACGCCTTCGCCACCGGCGTCGACGAGGTCGTGGACCTGGAAGGCGCCCTGGTGACCCCGGCATTCACCGACGCCCACGTGCACACCACCGCCACCGGCCTGGCGCTGACCGGCCTCGACCTGTCCGACGCGCCCTCCCTGGACGCCGCGCTCGCCCTCGTCCGTGACTTCGCCGCCGCGCGCCCCGCCGACCAGGTGCTGCTCGGGCACGGCTGGGACGCCGCCCGCTGGCCCGGTGGGCGGCCCCCGACCCGCACCGAACTCGACGAGGCCACCGGCGGACGCCCGCTCTACCTGTCCCGCATCGACGTGCACTCCGCCGTCGCCACCACCGCGCTCCTGGACCTGGTGCCCGGCGTCACCGCGCGCACCGGCTACCTGCCGGACGGCCCGCTGACCGGCGACGCCCACCACGGGGTGCGTGCCGCTGCCCTCGCCGCGGTCGGCGGGACCCAGCGCACCGAGGCCCAGCGCGCCGCCCTCGCCCACGCCGCCTCGCTCGGCATCGGTTCCGTGCACGAGTGCGGAGGCCCCGAGATCTCCTCCGAGGACGACTTCACGGGCCTGCTGCGGCTCGCCGCCGGGGAGCCCGGCCCGCGTGTCGTCGGCTACTGGGCCGAGCGCGACGTCGACAAGGTGCGGGCCCTCGGCGCGGTCGGCGCGGCAGGCGACCTCTTCGTCGACGGCTCCCTCGGATCGCACACCGCCTGTCTGCACCAGCCCTACGTCGACGCGCACCACACCGGCGTCTCCCACCTCGACACGGACGCCGTGGCCGCGCACGTCGTGGCCTGCACCGAGGCGGGCCTCCAGGCGGGCTTCCACGCCATCGGGGACGCCGCGGTGGCCTCCGTGGTCGACGGCGTCCGCGCCGCCGCGGAGAAGGTCGGCCTGGCCCGCGTCCGCGCCGCCCGGCATCGCGTCGAGCACGCCGAGATGCTCACCCCGGAGACGATCGCGGGCTTCGCCGAGCTGGGCCTCACCGCCTCCGTACAGCCCGCCTTCGACGCGCTCTGGGGCGGCGAGGACGGCATGTACGCCCAGCGACTGGGCGTCGAGCGCGCCCGCACGCTCAACCCGTTCGCCGCCCTGCTCCGCACCGGCGTGCCGCTGGCCTTCGGCTCCGACAGCCCCGTCACCCCGCTCGACCCGTGGGGCACCGTCCGCGCCGCGGCCTTCCACCGCACCCCCGAGCACCGGGTGTCGGTCCGCGCCGCCTTCACGGCCCACACCCGGGGCGGCTGGCGGGCCGTCGGACGGGACGACGCCGGTGTGCTGGTGCCCGGCGCGCCCGCCGACTACGCCGTGTGGCGCACCGCCGAGCTGGTCGTGCAGGCCCCCGACGACCGGGTCGCGCGCTGGTCCACCGACCCGCGTTCGGGCACCCCGGGACTGCCCGATCTGACGCCCGGGAAGGACCTGCCCGTCTGCCTGCGCACCGTGGTCGGCGGACGGACGGTATTCGTACGGCCTAACGAGTGATGTCCCGGGGTCCCGCGGCCGCGATCACCGCCCGCCACCCCGTAGCTCGACCTGCGCATCCTCGGCACCGCCCAGGGGTGCGACGGAGAACGCGCAGCTCACGGGACGGTTGACAGCCGGGCGCAGCGTGCCGGTAGGTTCGGCCGCGTCCACCACCGGACGTCCGACCGGGGAGCTTCCGCGCTGCCTCGCAGTGCCGCTGGGTCAGGGGTGGTGCGCCGCACCGGCGCACGACCACTGGCAGCCAGGCCCAGCGCCCGCGCAGCGAGGCGAGGGAACGTTCCGACAAGTCGGCAGGTGCGACCCGGGTGGGGCCCGGACGTTCAGTAGACAACGGCTTTCGGTCGACCCGCAGCCAGCGGGTCCCTGGTCGGCCCGAAGGGCGCCGGGCCCCGATCCGCAGACGCGACGGCGCGTCCGCGCGGCCCCTGCCCTCCGGCTCACCCGCATTCGACACCCCCGGACGAACGCTGCGTCACAGCAGTGCAGGCCGGGCGCATTATGGTGGTCCCCTGCGTACGGACGAAGGGGCAGCAGTGAACGACGGCGACGGGACCCTCGCGGCGGAAGCCCAGGGGAGGCGGTTCGGCCCGCTCGGCACGGCCTTGGTGATCATTCCGACCTACAACGAGGCGGAGAACATCAAGAAGATCGTCAGCCGGGTGCGAGCGGCCGTGCCCGAGGCGCACGTGCTGGTGGCGGACGACAACAGCCCCGACGGCACCGGCAAGCTGGCCGACGAGGTCGCCGCCGGTGACGAAAACGTCCAGGTGCTGCACCGCAAGGGCAAGGAAGGCCTCGGCGCCGCCTACCTCGCGGGCTTCCGGTGGGGCATCGAGCACGGGTACGGCGTGCTCATCGAGATGGACGCCGACGGCTCCCACCAGCCCGAGGAGCTTCCCCGCCTGCTGACCGCCCTCAAGGGTGCCGACCTGGTGCTCGGTTCGCGCTGGGTGCCGGGCGGCCGGGTGGTCAACTGGCCGAAGTCCCGCGAGTTCATCTCGCGCGGCGGCAGCCTCTACTCCCGCGTCCTGCTCGACGTACCGATCCGCGACGTGACGGGCGGCTACCGCGCCTTCCGCCGGGAGACCCTCGAAGGCCTCGGCCTCGGAGAGGTCGCCTCCCAGGGCTACTGCTTCCAGGTCGACCTCGCCCGTCGCGCGGTGAGGGCCGGCTATCACGTCGTCGAGGTCCCGATCACCTTTGTCGAGCGCGAGCTGGGCGACTCCAAGATGAGCCGCGACATCCTCGTGGAGGCGCTGTGGCGCGTCACCACCTGGGGTGTGGGGGAGCGCGTCGGACGGATCACGGGCCGCAAGCAGCCCTGAGAGCTCCGAACGGGTCGCACAGCGGGGATTGATCATGCGCTTATCCCGTACTGAGCCCGGCCCAGGCACACTGGGAGCATGACGACTGGCGCTCCGACCCCCACCCGCTCCGCACGGCCGCGCCGCTCACGGCTGCGTACGTTCCTGCCGCTCGGCGTCGCGGTGTGGCTGGTGCTGGAGATCTGGCTGCTGGTGATGGTCGCCCGGGCCACCAGCGGCTTCCTCGTGTTCCTGCTGCTCGTCGGCGGGATCGTGCTCGGAGCCGTGGTGGTCAAGCGGGCCGGCCGCCGCGCCTTCAGGAACCTCAGCCAGACACTGCAGCAGCAGAGCGGCGTCGCGCCCCCGGCCGAGGGAGGCGGGGGCAACGGCATGATGATGCTCGGCGGCCTGCTCCTGATGATCCCGGGGCTGATCTCCGACGCGTTCGGCCTGCTCCTGCTGATCCCGCCCGTCCAGAAGCTCCTCAGCCGGTACGCGCAGCGCGCCCTCGACCGCACCATGGGCGCGGCCTCGGCCGGCACCGTCGGCGGCGCCTTCCAGCAGGCCCGGATGCACCGCCCCGACGGCAAGGTGGTCCAGGGCGAGGTCATCCACCACGACGAGCCGCGCGAACCCGGCGAGCAGTACCCGCCGCTGAACCGCTAGCGCCGCCGCTGAGCGCCGGGAAGCCGCGGCTTCCTGGCGGAGGCGCGAGGTACCCCCGGAACGCGGCAGCGGGGACCGCGGAGCCCGCACAACGGGGGAAGCCCCACGACGCACGAGACCGCGGGCCCCGTACATGACGTACGGTGCCCGCGGTCTCGGTGTGCGTGGTATGCCGCTCGACCCCGGGGGGTCAGGCGGACTTGCGGCTGTCGCGCGGATGCACCGCGATGTTCATCGCGCCGGAACGCAGAACGGCCAGACGCTCCTCGAGGACCTCTTCGAGCTCCTCGCGAGTGCGTCGCTCCATCAGCATGTCCCAGTGCGTACGCGCGGGCTTGGCCTTCTTTTCCTCAGGGCCGTCGCCGTCGACCAGGAGTGCCTGGGCCCCGCAGACCTTGCACTCCCACTCCGCCGGAATTTCGGCCTCCACCGAGAAGGGCATCTCAAAACGATGTCCCTTCTCGCATGCGTACTCCACGGCCTGGCGCGGAGCCAAGTCGATGCCGCGGTCCGTCTCATAGCTGGTCACTACGAGGCGTGTGCCGCGAAGAGCTCGCTCACTCATGAATCGTGCCTCCCGGGCTTGTCGCCCACAGGACAGGTGTCGCTGTCGTCGTCATCCGGTCAACGTCCGGTCGGCGGTAAAGATTCCCGTTACGGGTCATGCGTCGCCGTCGTAGCCGCCCCTTGTTGTACCCACCGTCGCCCGGTTTGTCACATCTGGCATCAGATGTCACCCAACGCTTCAGTATCATTGACGCGCAGTAACGGTACGCCAGGCAGGCCAAACGCGTACACTACCGCTCTTTGGGCCCGGACGCTAAATCCTCTCGGGTACGGGATTGCCCGCGTCGCGGACCGCCTGCCGCACCTGCACCCTCGCGAGCAGCACGAAACCGATGACGAAGAAGGCCACGAGCGAGATGATCGCGTCCCGGTAGCTGCCCGTCAGCTGGTAGGTCAACCCGAACAGCAGCGGGCCGAGCCAGCTCATTCCACGGTCGCTCATCTCGTACGCGGAGAAGTACTCGGCCTCCTTGCCCTGCGGCACCAGGTGCGAGAACAGGGAGCGGGACAGGGCCTGGCTGCCGCCCAGGACGAGACCGATGGCGGACGCGAGGACGAAGAACCACACGGGCGCGCCGGCGGGCAGGAAGTAGCCGGCACCGAGTGTGAGCGTCCAGGCGACGAGCGAACCGAGGATGGTGCGCTTCGCGCCGTACGTGCGGGCGAGCCGGCCCATGCCCAGTGCCCCTCCCACCGCGAGCACCTGGACCAGCAGGACGGCCACGATCAGGGTCGACTGGCTGAGGCCCAGTTCCTCGGAGCCGTAGACCGAGGCCTGGGAGATGACCGTTTGGATGCCGTCGTTGTAGATGAGATAGGCGAGCAGGAACGACAGGGTCAGCGGCTTGCCGCGCATGTCGCGCACCGTGGCCGCCAGCTGCCGCCATCCGTGCGCGGACGGCTGTCCGGTGGACGGCGCGCGGCGGTCCCGCAGCCGTTTCAGCGGGACGAGGGTGAAGGCGCCCCACCAGACGCCGGCCGAGGCCAGGCAGATGCGGACGGCCGCCGACTCGGAGAGGCCGAAGCTGTCGTGGGCCGTGAACAGGATCAGGTTCGCGATCAGGACCAGGGAGCCGGCCGCGTACCCGAAGGCCCAGCCGCGGGACGAGACGGCGTCGCGCTCCTCAGGTGCGGCGATCTGGGGCAGGTAGGAGTTGTAGACGACCATCGACACCGCCAGCGAGGCGTTCGCGACGATCAGGAGCAGGCCGCCCAGCAGGTAGCGGTCGCCGTGCAGGAAGAACATGCCCGTGGTGGCCGCGGCGCCGAGGTAGGCCGCCGCCGCGAGCAGTGGCTTCTTGCGGCCGCCGCGGTCGGCGGCCGCTCCCGCGAGCGGCATCACGAAGATCGACACGATGACGGACGCCGAGACCGCGTAGGCGAAGAAGGAACCGGCGCGGACCGGGACGCCCAACGGGTGGACGAATCCGTCCGCGTCCGCCGCGTGCTTGGCCACGGCCGTCAGATAGGGGCCGAGGAACACGGTCAGCACACTCGTCGAGTAGACGGAGCACGCCCAGTCGTAGAAGTACCAGCCGCGTTGTTCGCGTCGGCGCCCCACGGCCTCGTCGGCCGCCCCCGCCCGCACGGTCTCCGTGCTCACCCGTGGCCTCGTTTCCCCTGGACGGACCGCGCGAGCAGGCTCAGAACCAGGTGCCCCGGTCTTCCAGGACCTTGCGCAGCGTGTCGATGTGATCGGTCATGATGCCATCGACTCCCAGGTCCAGGAGCCGGTGCATGCGTTGCGGTTCGTTCACGGTCCAGACGTGGACCTGGAGCCCGCGCGCGTGGGCGGCGCGGACGAAGCGACGGTCGACGACCGGCACGCCGGACTGCGTCTCGGGGACCTGGGCCGCGATCGCCGAGCGGCGCACCGCGGCAGGGACGCCCCACGAGCGCAGCCGCAGATTCAGCACCCCGCGGGTGCCGAAGGACGTCGCGAGCCGCGGTCCGGCCAGGTGCTGGGCCCGGACGACGCGCGCCTCGGAGAACGAGCCGACGCAGACCCGGTCCCAGGCGTCCGTGCGGCCGATCAGGTCCAGTAGTGGCAGGAGGGCCGGTTCGGCCTTCACGTCGACGTTCCAGCGCACCTCGGGGAACGTCTCGAGCAGTTCCTCGAAGAGGGGCACCGGCTCGCTGCCCGCCACGCGCGCGTGCCGCACGTCCTCCCAGGGAAGCTCGGAGATCCGGCCCGCGCCGTCCGTCACCCGGTCGAGGGTCACGTCGTGGAAGGCGACCAGCCTGCCGTCCGCCGTCGCGTGCACGTCGGTCTCGATGTAGCGGTACCCGGCGTCCACCGCCCGCCGGAACTGGGTCAGCGTGTTCTCCAGACCGTCCGCCGAACCGCCCCGGTGGGCGAACGGGATCGGGCCGGGGTGGTCGAGGTACGGGTGCCGTATACGCGTGCTCACCCGGGCAGTATGGCGCCCTCCGGTCGACCGGAGGCGACGGAGGCACTGCCGGCCGGTGCCGGACGGGCGGCGAACACCCGCAGGAAGAGCTGGGCGAGGGGCCCGATGGCCACGGCGTACAGGACCGTGCCGACGCCCACCGAACCGCCCAGCGCGAAGCCGGTCGCGACGACGGCCACTTCGAGGACCGTGCGGACGAGGCGCACCGAGCGGCCGGTGCGCCGGTGCAGTCCCGTCATCAGACCGTCCCGCGGTCCCGGGCCGAAGGCCGCCGTGATGTAGAGGCCCGTCGCCATGCCGTTCAGCACCACGCCCGCCAGCATCAGCGGAACGCGTACGGCCAGGGAGTGCGCGTCCGGGACGACGGCGAGGGCGCCGTCCATGGCGATGCCGACCACGAAGACGTTGGACACCGTGCCGAGCCCGGGGCGTTGGCGCAGTGGGATCCACAGCAGCAGCACGGCCGCGCCCACGATGATCGACACCACACCGATCGTCAGACCGGTCAGCTCGGCCAGCCCCTGGTGCAGCACGTTCCACGGCTCCAGGCCCAGCCCCGCCTCCACGAGCAGCGCCGAACTCGCGCCGTAGAGGGCCAGGCCCGCGTAGAGCTGGACGAGGCGGCGGGGGAGCCGCCGGGATCCGGAGGGCGCAGCGGGGCCGGGCGCCGAGTCCGGGACGGGTGCGGACTCGGAACGTGCGGTCATGGGTTGCCCCCCGGTGGTGATAGTGGCCTGACTCATGTCACTCTGTGGCGTGGGAAGTGGCCGCATCCATGGCCAATTCGGGGAAGGTGGACTGGAATCATGGCGCAGTGGACTTCGGCGGTGGGGGCCGCGCAACTCGCCCGGCTCCTCAACTCCCAGCAGGAGCGCCCCGCGGGCCCCGGTACCCGGCGCCCGCCCGCCTACCGCGCGCTCGCCGACGGCGTCCGCCTGCTCGTGCTCGAAGGCCGGGTGCCGGTGGCCGCGAGGCTGCCCGCCGAGCGTGAGCTGGCGCTGGCCCTGTCCGTCAGCCGTACGACCGTCGCGGCCGCCTACGAGGCGCTGCGGGCGGAGGGCTTCCTGGAGTCGCGTCGCGGAGCCGGCAGCTGGACCGCCGTGCCCGCCGGGAACCCGCTGCCCGCGCGCGGGCTGGAGCCGCTGCCGCCCGAGACCCTCGGGTCGATGATCGACCTCGGCTGCGCCGCGCTGCCCGCTCCCGAGCCGTGGCTGACGCGGGCCGTTCAGGGCGCGCTGGAGGAGTTGCCGCCGTACGCGCACACCCACGGCGACTATCCCGCCGGGCTGCCCGCGCTGCGCGCCATGCTCGCCGAGCGGTACACCGCGCGCGGGATCCCGACGATGCCCGAGCAGATCATGGTGACCACCGGCGCGATGGGCGCGATCGACGCGATCTGTCATCTGTTCGGGGGGCGCGGCGAGCGCATCGCCGTCGAGTCGCCCTCGTACGCCAACATCCTTCAGCTGATGCGCGAGGCCGGGGCCCGCCTGGTGCCCGTCGCGATGGCCGAGGGGCTCTCCGGCTGGGACATGGACCGCTGGCGTCAGGTCCTGCGCGACGCGGCCCCGCGGCTCGCCTATGTGGTGGCCGACTTCCACAACCCGACCGGGGCGCTCGCGAGCGAGGAGCAGCGGCGCGGGCTGGTGGACGCGGCCCGTTCGGCGGGGACCGTCCTGGTCGTCGACGAGACGATGAGCGAACTCCACCTGGACGACGGAGTCGAGATGCCCCGGCCGGTGTGCGGGTTCGATCCGGCCGGGTCGACCGTGATCACCGTCGGTTCCGCGAGCAAGGCCTTCTGGGCGGGCATGCGGATCGGCTGGGTGCGGGCCGCTCCGGACGTCATCCGCTCCCTGGTCGCCGCGCGCGCCTACGCCGACCTCGGCACACCCGTGCTGGAGCAACTGGCCGTGAACTGGCTGCTCAGCACCGGGGGCTGGGAGGAGGCGGTGGGCATCCGCCGGACCCAGGCCCGCGAGAACCGCGACGCCCTCGTCACCGCCGTCCGCAGGGAACTGCCCGAGTGGGAGTTCTCGGTTCCGCGCGGCGGTCTGACGCTGTGGGTGCGGACGGGCGGGCTGTCCGGCTCGCGGCTCGCCGAGGTCGGAGAGCGAGTGGGTGTACGGGTCCCGTCCGGGCCCCGGTTCGGGGTGGACGGCGCCTTCGAGGGATACGTGCGGCTGCCGTTCACCGTGGGCGGCGCGGTCGCGGACGAGGCGGCGGTGCGGCTCGCCGCGGCGGCCCGCCTCGTGGAGACGGGCGTCAGAGGGGGCGACGACGGTCCGCGGACGTTCGTGGCCTAGAGGTGTGGGGGCCGGCCCGCGGCCCCGTCCGTTCCGTTCGACGACATGACGGAGGGGCCGCAGACCCCGGCTCGGGTCTGCGGCCCCTCCGTCGCAGGGCGAGGCTCTCGGACGGTCGTGCGCCGTGGGACGCGGCGGCCGGACCGTCCGTCGAGGATCTAACCCTCCGCCACCGCCACCCCGGCGACCTCCGAGGGCACCGGCTCCGCGTCCAACGGAGTGGTCCGCTCCGGGAGGAGGTCGAGCACCGCTCGACGGTGCGTCTCGCTCGTCGCGTCGTCGTACGGGTCGGGTGTGGCCGGCACCTGGAGGCGCAGGACGGGGCCCGTGCCCAGCCGGGCGTACCCGCGACCGGGCGGTACGTCGCGGGTCGGGGTGGTGTGCGGCGGTGCCCCCAGGATCATCGCCAGCTGGCCCGCCGAGGCCGCCCCGAGCACCACGCGCGCGCGGGTGTGCTGCCGCACCGCGTCGCTGAGGAAGTCGAGGTGCTCGAAGTGCTCGGCCACCACGACCGTGACACCGGCCGCGCGGCCGTGCCGCAGCGGCACCTGGAGCAGCGACTGCGGGTCCGTGCGGCCGTCGGCGGTGGCCAGGTGGGCCAGTGCGGTGGGCCGGTCGACCAGGATCCACAGGGGGTTCTTGATGTCGTCGGGAGCGGGGTGTCCCGACTGGAGGGCGCGGTTCGCGGCGATCAGCCGCCGCTCCGTCTCGTGCGCCGCCCACTCCAGGCTCTCGAGCGCTCCGGCCGTTCCGCATTCGACGGCCAGGACGCCGTCCCGCCCGGTCAGGCACGCGTACTCGCCGGTGCCTCCGCCGTCGACGATGACGACATCGCCGTACTGGAGGGCCTGGAGAGCGATGGAGCGCATGAGCGTGGTCGTGCCGGTGCCCGGTTCGCCCGCGATCAGCAGGTGGGGTTCTGTCGAGCGGACGCCGGTGCGCCAGACGACCGGCGGGACGTCCCGCTGTTCCTCGCCGTAGGTGAGGGGGAGCGTGCGCTGGACGTCGGCCGGATCGGTGAAGCCGAGGACCGTCTCGCCGGGCGCGGTGACGAAGCGCTGGGCGGCGATGTCGGTGGGCAGCGGTGGCAGGACGGTGACCGTGAGGTCGTTGCCCTCCTCGTCCCACTCGAAGTGGTACTCGCGGCCGCGGCCCGACTTGGCGTGCAGGAGCTGTTCGATCCGCGCGCGGGCGTCCGGCTCGCCGTCGGTGAAGTACGCCGGATAACGGATGAGGAGACGGGAGACCCGGCCGTCGTCGTCGAACTCGTACGAGCTGAAGGCCTTCTCCCAGTCGCCGCCGTGGGCGTAGAGGGGAGCGGGGTCCTCGGCCGCGGAGAAGTACGGCACGAGGGCCTCGTAGAGCGACTGGAGGCGTCCGGTCTGCGCCTCGTCGGGACCGGTCGGGGGCGGCGGGGTGCGTTCCCGGCCGGTCCAGGCTGCCGCCGCCATCAGGCTGATGACGGCGAGCAGCGGTCCGTACGGCACCAGAGCCACCACCAGGATCACCGAGGCCACCAGGAACAGCAGTGGTCCGCGCCGGTCCTTGGGCGTGGCGGCCCACTTGCGCCGTCCGGCGGCTGCCAGCCGGCGCAGTCCACGAGTGACCGTGATCAGTGGATGGAGGACATCGGTGGCGCTGTCGGCTGCCGTCCGGGCCAGCTCCCGGCTCTTGGCGATCTGTGCGTTGCCGTTGACGAGGATGCGGGGGAGAGGGCGCCGAGCCACTGCTGTCTCCTGGAGGTGCGTACGAGGGGGGAGGACGTCGTCAGAACTTGATCCCGCCGAGGAGGCCCGCCAGGCTCTCCCCGCCGGCCTTGATACTCGGCGCGATCGCCGTGCTCGCGAGATAGAAGCCGAAGAGTGCGGCCACCAGAGCGTGCGACGCCTTCAGCCCGTCCTTCTTGAAGAACAGGAAGACGATGATGCCGAGAAGGACGACGCCTGACATGGACAGAATCATTTGAGCTCTCCTGGTTCGTGGGGACAGTCACCATGAGTTGTTCCAGGATCACAGCATGTATCCATACGATAAAAGGTGCAACTGGGTGAATTCCTGCTGTTTTCACCCTCGCGGTGGAGCTCGCTTGGGCCGCCTGAGCTGGTCTGTTGCGCCTTGCGCGCGCTTTGTGATCTTTGCCGCAGGCGGTGCCGGTCATGTACCCGTGGAGCCAGTACCCTGTCGATTCACCCGAACGGTTGCAGTGAGAGGCGGTCCGCCCCGATGAGTGAAGTCCCCGACCCCGAGGTCGTGGAGCTCGCGACCAAGATCTTCGATCTGGCGCGGCGCGGTGAGACGGACCCGCTCGTGGCGTACGTGGACGCGGGCGTTCCGGCGAACCTCACCAACGACCGCGGCGACTCGCTCGTGATGCTCGCGGCGTACCACGGCCACGCGGAGGCGGTCCGTGCCCTGCTGGACCGCGGCGCCGAGGCCGACCGCGTCAACGACCGCGGCCAGACCCCGCTCGCGGGGGCCGTCTTCAAGGGCGAGGAAGCGGTGATCCGGGTGCTCCTGGCCGCCGGCGCCGATCCGGCCGCGGGCACGCCCTCGGCGGTCGACACGGCCCGCATGTTCGCCAAGGCCGACCTGCTCGAACTGTTCGGCGCGCACTGACGCCGACGCCCTGACCAGGCGTAACGCAAGAAAAAGGGGAGGCGGAACGGGGCCGCCGGAAATACGGTCGCGGCAGGAAGAACTGCCGAGTCATCATGACGACGTGATTCACGGACGTGATGGCCGGGCAGATGTTGCCGCACCGCGCGGACCGTGACGCGGCCCGCATGGGCCACCGACGAGAGGCAGAGGAAGATGGTCTTCAGCAAGCAAGAGACGGCGGGCGCCCCGACGTGTTGTCACGCGGCCAGGTAATGCAGGAATCCCGGTTGCGTCGACGCTTGATGTGAGGCTGTTTCCCATGTTCGATCCGGTCATAGCGCCCAGCGGTACGCTGCTCGGCCTGCTCCAGAGGGGCCGCGGCGACGGCACGCTGCACGCGCTCACCGCACCGCGGGCCGAGGCGCTCGCCGCGCTGAACCACTGTGTGCTGCGGGATCCCCGCCACGACTGGCAGGTGGAGAACCGCTCCCTGTACTACGCCCGTCTCTACCTCGATCTGGCCGGTGAGCTGGACGAGATCGAGCGGCACCTCTTCGACGCCGAGGACGTCCTCGACGACTGCGAGTCCCGCACGGGGCTCTCCCTCGCGGTCCTCGGACACCTCGCCTCCTACGGCAGGCCGGACGCGCTCGTGCTGCTGCGCAGGTACGCCGCCACCGGCACCAACTGGGCGTGGGCCCTCGACGAACTCGCCCTGCGGGACGACGACGCCGGTCTGCGGGCGCTCGCCGCCCCGACCCTCGCGCGGTTCCCGGCCGACCCCGAGGGCGAGGCCGCGCTCACCACCGCCGTGCGCGACGCGTTCGAACCACGGCCCTGGCGGCTGTGGGCCGACGACCCGCGCCCCTTGGTCGCGGCCCGCGTGCGTGCCGCCCAGGAAGCCGGGTCCTTCGACCGCTGGCAGCGCCAGATGCGACCGTCCGGGCCCCGCCCCGGCTGGAGCGTGCAGGCCGTCTTCGACTGGGCCCAGCAGGGCATCGACCGCGGGGCCGCGCTGCACGTGCCGGCCGCCCGCTGCCTGACCGCCGTCGCCGGTCCCGAGGACCGGCCCGAGATCGTCGAGGCGGCGCGCCACGGCGCGGAGGGGGCGCGCTGCACCGCCCTGCGCTACCTCGCCGACGGCAACGACCCGGACGCCCTCGACCTGATCGAGGCAGCCGTGGCGAACGGCTCGACGGGCGTCACCGAGGCCGCCGTCGACGCCTTCGAGCGGATGAGCGGCGTCGCCGCCGTCGACCGGGCCCGCGGCTGGGCACACCGGCCCGACGCCCTCGGCGCCGCCGCCGGACGCGTCCTCGCCTGCCGCGGCGGAGCGCAGGACCGCGACCTGGTGCTGGCCGCCCTGCGCGAGGCCGTACGGGGCGAAGGGCCCGACGCGCCGACCCTGTGGACCCTCGTCGACGGCACCGGACGGCTCGGCATCGCCTGCGCCGCCCCCGTCCTGCGCCACGTCTACCGGGAGACCGCCTCCTCGCACCTGCGCCAGCGGGCCGCCCGGGCCCTGGCCGTCACCGATCCCTCCTTCCCCGCGGGCTTCGCCGTCGAGTGCCTGTGGGACTGCGAGGAGACCACCCGGGAGACCGCCGCACGGCACGCCGAGACCGGCGACGCGCGCGTGGTGGACCAGCTGCGCCGGCTGGCGGCGGATCCGGCCGAGGAGGCCGAGGTCCAGACAGCCGTCAGGAGCCGGATCGGGCCCGACATGCCCGCCGTATGAACGTTCGGTGGCCCGTGAGCCGGAGTCGCGTGGACAGGGGCTGACCTGGACGGGTGCGGAGGGCAACGCTCACGGGACGTTCACCGTTCGCAAAGATCGACGTTGACGCGGCCACGTCCGGTACGGCGAGAACACCCGTATGCGTGTCGTCATCGTGACCGAATCCTTTCCCCCCGATGTGAACGGCGTGGCCCACTGCGCGCTCCAGACCGCCCGGCACCTCGTCGATCGCGGTCACGCTCCCCTCGTCGTCGCCCCGGCCACCTCCGCCGGGAACGGACCCGACGCCTTCGCGCCGTGTCCCGTCATCCGTGTCCCCTCCCTCCCGCTCCCGGGCTACCCCCAGGTCCGCGTCGCCCTCCCCAGCCGACGCGTCGCCGCCGCCATCACCGACCACCGCGCGGACATCGTCCACCTGGCCAGCCCCTTCATCCTCGGCGTCCGCGGCATGGCGGCCGCCTCCCGGCTCGGCATCCCCGCCGTCGCCGTCTACCAGACCGATCTCGCCGGATACGCCCGTACGTACATCAGCGCGGGCGAGGCCACCGCGTGGCGGCGCATCCGCTCCGTGCACGCCGCGGCCGACCTGACCCTCGCCCCCTCCAGCGCCGCCCTGTACGACCTCGAGACGCACGGTGTGCCCCGCGTGCGGCTCTGGGCGCGCGGCGTCGACACGGCCCGCTTCCGGCCCGCCCTCCGGGACGAGGCGCTGCGCCGTGAACTGGCGCCGAACGGCGAGCTGATCGTCGGCTACGTCGGCCGGCTCGCCCCGGAGAAGCAGGTCGAGCTGCTCGCCGGGGTCTGTGAACTCGACGGCGTCCGCGTCGTCGTGGTCGGCGACGGGCCCAGCGAGACCACCCTGCGGGCCGCCCTCCCCGGCGCGGCCTTCCTGGGCCGGCGTACGGGTGACGAACTAGCGCGGATCTTCGCCTCTCTGGACGTCTTCGCGCACACCGGTCCCTTCGAGACCTTCTGCCAGACCGTGCAGGAGGCCATGGCCAGCGGGGTGCCCGTCGTCGCGCCCGCCGCCGGCGGACCGCTCGATCTGGTGGACCACGGACGCACCGGGCTGCTCGTCCCGCCCCGCGACCCGGACGCCGTGCGGGACGCCGTGCTGACCCTGGCCGCCGACCCCGCGCTGCGGGCGGCCTACGGAGCCGCCGGTCACGCCATGGTCGAGGGCCGCACCTGGGCCGCGGTGGGCGACCAGCTCATCGGCCACTACGAGAACGTCCTGTCCGCACGGAAGCTGGTGGCGGCATGAGCCTCAGGATCGTACGACTCGCCAACTTCGTCGCCCCCGCCTCAGGCGGCCTGCGCACCGCCCTGCGGGAACTGGGCGCCGGCTATCTGGCGGCGGGCCACGACCCGGTACTGATCGTTCCCGGCGAGCGCACGAGCGACCGCGAGACCGAACAGGGGCGCGTGATCACCCTGCCCGGGCCGCTGCTGCCCGGGACCGGCGGCTACCGCGTGCTGACCGACCGGCGGAGAGTGGCGAGGCTCCTGGAGTCGCTCGCCCCCGACCGCCTGGAGGTCTCGGACCGCACCACCCTGCGCTGGACCGGAGTCTGGGCCCGGCGCGCCCGGGTGCCCGCCGTCATGGTCTCCCACGAGACCGCCGACGGTGTCCTGCGGACCTGGGGACTGCCGGAGGGGATCGCCCGGCGGACCGCCGACGCCCTCAACGTCCGTACCGCGCACACCTACGCGCGCGTGGTGTGCACCACCGAGTTCGCCGAGCGCGAGTTCGTCCGCATCGGCGCCCGCAACGTCGTACGCGCCCCCCTGGGCGTCGACCTGGAGGGCCGCCACCCCACCCTGCGCGACCCGGCGACGCGGGCCCGCCACGCGCGCGCGGACCAGATCCTGCTCGTCATGTGCTCCCGGCTCTCGGTGGAGAAGCGGCCCGGCACGGCGCTCGACGCCCTGGAAGCGCTGCTGCGGCGCGGACAGCGCGCCGTGCTCGTCGTCGCGGGGGACGGACCGCTCAGGGCCCGGCTCGAACAGCGGGCGCGGGAACGGAGGCTGCCCGCCACCTTCCTCGGGCACGTCGCCGACCGCACCCTGCTCGGCTCGCTCCAGGCCTCGGCCGACGTGTGCCTGGCACCGGGGCCCGCCGAGACGTTCGGACTCGCCGCGCTGGAGGCCATGGCCTGCGGCACCCCCGTCGTCGCCAGCTCGCTCTCCGCCCTGCCGGAGGTGGTGGGCTCCGCCGGAGCCACCGCGGCGGACAGCGGGGACTCCTTCGCGGACGCGGTCGGACTGTTGCTCGGCCGGCCCGAGGGCGAGCGCCGCCAGGCGGCACGCGCGCGTGCCGAGTGCTTCGGCTGGGACGCGGCCGTCGCGGGCTTCCTCGCCGCGCACGACGTCCCGGTCCAGACTCCGCCCCGGCCTGAGGAACTCCACGAACTCCAGGAGGGCGTGGCATGAGACCGCTTCGCTTCGTGGCCCTCGGGGACTCGCTCACGGAAGGCGTGGGCGACCCCGTGGGGGACCGGTGGCGGGGGTGGGCGGCACTGCTCGCCCGCGGGCTCGCCCCGGTGGACGCGGCCGTGGAGTTCACCAACCTCGCGCTCAGCGGCGCGCAGAGCCGGGACGTCCTGGAACGGCAGACACCGGAGGCGCTCGCGCTGCGGCCCGACATCGTCTCCGTCGTCATCGGCGTCAACGACACCCTGCGGTGCACCTTCGACATCCACTCCGTCGCCGAACGCCTCGACACCGTCTACGCGGCGTTCCGCGCGCGGGACACGCTCGTGATGACGGCCTGCCTGCCGGATCCGGGCTCGATGCTCGGACTCCCGGGGGCGCTCGCCCGTCCGCTGGCCCGGCGGCAGCGCGCGGTCAACACCGTCGTGCACGCGCTGTCAGAACGGCACGGGGCGCTGCATCTGCACGCCGCCGAGGAGGAGTGGCTGACCGATCGGGCGATGTGGAGCGCCGACCGGCTGCATCCGGGGGAGCGGGGGCACCGCCAACTCGCCCTGCGTTTCCACGCCCTGCTCGCCGCACGGGGCATCGCCACCGGGGCCGCGCCGACGGCGGAGCCCGAGTTCGCCGCCCCCACCCGCTCGGAGAGCCTGTGGTGGCTCGCCACCGCCGGAACGGGCTGGGTGGCCCGCCGGTGCACGGACCTGTTGCCCCAACTGCTCACCCTCGCCGCGTCGGAGGTGCGCCACCGGGCCCGGGGCACCAGCTCCCGCCTCGACCTCAGCGCGGCGCACGCCGTCTCCGCCGCGCTGGCCGCCCTGTCGGTGGCCGACCAGCCCGACGCGGCATGACGGCCGGGCGGCCGTGCGCCGGACCCGCCCGCCGGCGCGGTCTCCGTGTCCCGCTCCAGGGCTTACGGGCGCCGGGCGGGGCTCAGCGACGGCGTACCGCCACGAAACGGACCGGGGTGCCCGGGACCGCCTGAGCGGCAGCGGGGAGGTCCGTCTCACGGACGACAGCGATCACCGGGTAGCCCCCGGTCGTCGGGTGGTCGGCGAGGAACACCACCGGCCGCCCGTCGGGCGGCACCTGCACCGCTCCCAGCACCATTCCCTCACTGGGCAGTTCACCGGAAACGGCCCTCTCCAGAGAGGGGCCGTCGGTGCGCAGCCCGATCCGGTTGCTCGCCGACGACATCCGGTAGGAGCGGGTCGTCAGCGTCCGTACCGCCGAGCCGGTGAACCAGTCCTCGCGCGGGCCCGGCGTCACCCGCAGGACCAGTTCGGCGGGCGGGGCGGGGTGCGGAACGACGTCCACGCGCGCGTACGGGGCGCCCGGGCACCCCAGCGGAAGCACCGTTCCGTCCGCCAGAGGCGCGGGGCCCAGCCCGGAAAGGAGGTCGGTGGACCGGCTGCCGAGCACCGGATCGACCGCCACTCCACCGGAAACGGCCACATAGGAGCGCACTCCCGCGCGCGCGGGGCCGATGTCCAGGAGGGCGCCGGCCGGCACCCGGACGGCCGCTCCCCAGCCGGCCGGACGTCCGTCCACCGTGACCGGACAGGGCGCACCCGTCACCGCGACGACCACCGTCGAACGGGGGCGCAGGGAGCAGCCGTTGAGCGTCGTCTCCAGCACGGCCGCCCCGGTGGCGTTGCCGACGAGCCGATTGCCCAGCGCCGCCGCCGGGGCGTCGAGCGCCCCGGAGCGGGGTACGCCGAGGTGCGCGTGGCCGGGACGCCCCTGGTCTTGGACGGTGGTCAGGGCTCCCGCCCGCACCACCGACAGGGCCCGGTCGCTCACGAGCCGTCCACCGGGACGAAGCGGACCCGTGTGCCCGGCGCCAACAGCGCCGCCGGCACACGCGTGTGGTCCCACAGGACCGCGTCCGTCGTGCCGATCAACTGCCAGCCGCCCGGCGAACTGCGCGGATACACCCCCGTGTACGGGCCGGCGAGCGCCACGGAGCCCGCCGGAACCGCGGTCCTCGGAGTGGCCCGGCGCGGCACGTCGTACCGCTCCGGCAGTCCGGTCAGATATCCGAAGCCGGGCGCGAACCCGCAGAAGGCGACCCGGAACCCGGCCGCCGCGTGGATCGTCGGCACCTCGTGCACCCGCACCCCCCACAGGGCCGCCACGTCCGTCAGATCGGGACCGTCGTAGCGTACGGGGATCTCGACGGCCTCGTCCGCGCGTGTGCCCAGCGGGGGGATCTCCCAGCCGGGCAGCCGCTCCGCCACCCGTGCGGGGTCGTCCAGTCCGTCCAGGAGCACCGTGCGCGCCGCCGGCACGATCTCCCGCACCGTCAGGGAGCCCTCCGCACGGCGCCGCAGCAACTCGGCGTGCAGCGCCTGTGCCGCCTCGCCCGAGGAGACCTCGACGAGCAGCGCACGGTCCCCGACGGGAAGGACCCTCGTACCGGCCGGCACGGCCGCCGCCGGTGTGCGGCGGCCCGGAGCGGCGTCGTCCCCCGAGGGCGCCCGGGCCGCCCCGTGGTCGGCCCGGGCGCCGGTACGGGGGGATTCCGGCGGTGTCGCGTGACCCGTCGCGCGAGCCGTCATACGAACGCCTCCACGCGCACGCCCGAGGACTCCAGCCGCTCGCGCACCCGGCGCGCCAGGCCGACCGCGCCCGGAGTGTCCCCGTGCAGGCACAGGGAGCGGGCGCGGACCGGGACGCGTTCTCCGGACCGGGCCGTGACCACTCCGGAGCGGGCCAGGCCCAGTGAGCGCTCGACGACCTCCTCGGCGTCCGTGATCACCGCACCCTCCTCGGCGCGTGGCACGAGCGTGCCCTCCGGCGTGTAGGCGCGGTCCGCGAACGCCTCGGTGACGACCGGCAGTCCGGCCCGCTCCGCCACCTTCAGGAACCGCGAGGACGGCAGCCCGAGGACGGGCAGACCGACACCGGCGAGCGCGACACCCTCCACGACCGCCGCGGCCTGCTCCTCGTCGTGCACGATCCGGTTGTAGAGCGCGCCGTGCGGCTTCACGTACGCGACCCGGGAGCCGGCCGCGCGCGCGAAGACCTCCAAGGCGCCTATCTGGTAGGCGACTTCGGCCGCCAGCTCGTCGGACGGCACGTCCATCGCGCGCCGCCCGAACCCCGCCAGGTCCCGGTACGAGACCTGGGCGCCGATCCGTACCCCTCGCTCCGCGGCCAGTTCGCACACCCGCCGCATGGTGGCCGCGTCCCCGGCGTGGAAACCGCAGGCCACGTTGGCGCTGGTGACGACGGACAGCAACTGTTCGTCGTCCGTCAGCCGCCAGCGGCCGAAGCCCTCGCCGAGATCGGCGTTGAGATCGATCCGGGTCATGGGACGCCGTGTCTCCTCTTCCGGCCTCTTCAGGCCACTCGGTACTGCTCGTCGCGGGCGTCCGTGAGGAACATCCGCCCCGGCGCGTGGGTGATCGCGAACGGCGGCCGGGACGCCATCACGACCGCCTGGGGCGTCACCCCGCAGGCCCAGAACACCGGGATGTCGTCCGGTGCCGCGACCACCGCGTCGCCGAAGTCGGGGCGCGAGAGATCCTCGATCCCCAGCCCCGACGGTTCACCGCAGTGCACCGGACTGCCGTGCACGGCCGGCAGCAGACTGCTCTCCCGGATCGCCGCCGCCAGGTGTTCGGGCGGCACCGGGCGCATGGACACCACCATCGGCCCGCGCAGGCGCCCGGCCGGACGGCACTGCCGCGCCGTCACGTACATGGAGACGTTCCGGCCCTGCTCGATGTGGCGCATCGGCACGCCCGCCGCGCCCAGCGCCCACTCGAAGGTGAAGCTGCAGCCGATCAGGAAGGACACCAGATCGGGGCGCCAGCGCTCCACCACGTCCGTGGGTTCTGCCACCAACTCGCCGTGCTCCCAGACCCGGTAGCCCGGCAGATCGGTGCGCAGGTCCGCGCCCGCGGCGAGCGGCGTGCTCCAGGAACCGGCGTCGGTGACGTCCAGGACGGGGCACGGCTTCGGATTGCGCTGGCAGAACAGCAGCATCTCGTACGCCCAGTCGGCGGGGACCGAGACGAGGTTCGCCTGCGTGTGGCCCGCGGCGATCCCGGCGGTGGGCAGCGACAGGCCCGCGCGAAAACGCCGGCGTGCCTCGCCGGGGGTCCACGCGTGCGCGTGGGGATCGGTTTCCCGCGCTCCGGGGAAGGGGGCCTGGGCTCGGCCGGGGCTCTGTGCGAGGGCCCGTGGGAGGACCCGGACGGTGTCGTTCACAGCAGCTCCTTGCCACGCGTCTCGGGGAGTCCGAGCAGGGCCACGGCGGCGAGGGCGTAGCCGATCGCGCCGAAGACCAGCGCGCCGCCCACACCCCAGCTGTCGGCCAGGAAGCCGACCGTGGTGGGGAAGACGGCGCCGACGGCCCGCCCCGTGTTGTACGTGAAGCCCTGTCCGGTGCCGCGCACCGCCGCCGGGTACAGCTCGCTGAGGAACGAGCCGAAGCCGCTGAAGATCGCCGACATGCAGAAGCCGAGCGGGAAACCGAGCACCAGGAGAAGGGTGTTGGCCCCGCTCGGGATGTTCGCGTACGTGAGGATGCAGGCCGCGGAGAGGACCGCGAAGAGCAGGATGTTGCGCTTGCGGCCCAGCCGGTCGGTGAGATATCCGCCGGTGAGGTAGCCGAGGAAGGCTCCCGAGATCAGAAACGTCAGGTATCCGCCCGTGCCGACCACGGACAGCCCGCGCTCCGACTTCAGATAGGTGGGCACCCAGGTGGCCAGTGTGTAGTAGCCGCCCTGGACACCGGTGGACAGCAGGACCGCGAAGAAGGTGGTGCGCAGCAGACCCGGTGCCTCGGCGCTGCCGGGCTTGAAGATCGCGGTGAACGACCCCTTGTCCGCGCTCTTCTCGCGGACCGCGGTCGCCCCGGGCGCGTCCTGCACCCGCCGCCGCACCCACACCACGAGCAGCGCGGGGAGCGCCCCGGTCCAGAACATCACGCGCCAGGCGAGGTCGTCGCCGAGGAACTGGAAGACCAGCGTGTAGACCACCACGGCGAGGCCCCACCCGACGGCCCAGGCGCTCTGGACCGCGCCGAGCGTCCGTCCGCGGTGCCTGGGGCTCGCGTACTCCGCGACGAGGATGGCGCCTACCGCCCACTCGCCGCCGAAACCGAGGCCCTGGAGGGCGCGGAACACCAGCAGCGTCTCGTAGTTGGGCGCGAAGCCGCAGGCGACGGTGAACACCGCGTAGGTGACGACGGTGATCATCAGGGCTCTGACGCGGCCGATCCGGTCGGCGACCACGCCGGCGACCGCGCCGCCGATCGCCGAGACGACCAGGGTGACGGTGGTGAACAGGCCGGTCTGGCCGCTGTCGAGGCCGAAGTACGCGGCCAGGGCGACCATGCTGAGCGGCAGGGTGAAGTAGTCGTAGGAGTCGAGGCCGTAGCCGCCGAACGCGCCGCCGAAGGCACGCCGGCCGCGCGGGCCGAGTGCGCGCAGCCAGCCGAACGCGCCTTCCTGGACGAGGGGTTCACCCGCGACGGATGAAGTGTCGACGGTCAGGGACCGTGACGGAGGGGTCGTGCTCATGGGCACCTCGCAATGAGGGACGGAGGGTGCTTGAGGACTGAGCCGTGCCGTGCGGAAGCGGTGGGCGCCCCGGCGGTGCGCAGGGGAGGGTCCGTGGGCCGTGCCGGTCGGCGCCTGTTCGACAAGGTAGAGGATCGTTGAACGATCCCTCAATACCCCTGTTGTTTCGTTCCTGCGTCTGCGGTTGAATTCCGGGCATGGCAGAGCTGACGGAACTGGCCGACGACCGAGCCCTGTTGGGGCGCACCAGCACCGCCGAGCGGGTCTCGGACATCCTCAGGACCCGTATCGCCGAGGGCTTCTTCCCACCGGGGACCCGGCTGTCCGAGGACAGCATCGGCGGCGCGCTCGGGGTCTCGCGGAACACGCTGCGCGAGGCGTTCCGGCTGCTCACGCACGAACGGCTGCTGGTGCACGAGCTCAATCGCGGGGTCTTCGTGCGGGTGCTCACCGTCGAGGACGTCGAGGACATCTACCGCACCCGGGCCCTCGTCGAGTGCGCCGTCGTCCGCGGGCTCGGCGACCCCCCGTACGCCGTGGAGGGGCTCGCCGCGGCGGTCGCGGAGGGGCGGCGGGCGGCCGGCGAAAGTGACTGGAAAGGGGTGTCCACCGCCAACATCCACTTCCACCGCGAACTGGTCGCCCTGGCCGGCAGCGCCCGCACCGACGAGGTGATGCGCAGCGTCTTCGCCGAACTCCGCCTCGCCTTCCACGTCGTGGACGACCCGCGCCGGCTCCACGAGCCCTACCTGGCCCGCAACCTCCAGATCCTGCAGACCCTCCAGGAGGGCGCCCGCGACACCGCCGAACACCTCCTGGCGGCCTACCTCACCGACTCCCTGAAGGGCCTCGTGGAGGTGTACGCCCGCCGGGTGGCCGACGGGGGACAGGGGGTCGGCTGAGGGCGGGGCAGTACCCGCGCGTCGGCCGATCCGGGACCGGGAGCGGTCCAGTGCGACAGCACCGGCGTCGCGCGGTGACGTGCCGAGCACTCACCGGGCGCGGCCCGAGCCGGACGGGCTTCGGCGGGTGCGGGTGCGGGTGCCGGTGCCCGGTGTCCGGGTGGGGGTAGCCGTCGGCGCCGCTCCGGGGCTGGTCCGGCCTCTGCCTCATGGTGGGTGCGCGCGCGGGGCTCGGACCGTGTTGGGTGGGGGAGTGCCGTTGGGCGCCTGCCCGAGGGCTGCCGAGCTGGCCCGTCCGTATTAGTCCGGCCAGGCCCCTGCTCATGGTGGGTGCGCGGGCCGATCGAGGCGAGGGCGCGGCCGGAGCCGAGTTGGGCGGAGGTGCCGAGCGAGGGCTGCCGCGCTTACCCCGCACGCGGGCTGCGCCGCTGCTCCGATGTTCTGCCCATCGGTCCGCCCTGACGTCCGCTCAGGGCTGGTGCGCCGACCGATCAAGGCGAGGGCGCGGCCAGTCGCCGGATTGGGCGGGGGTGCGCCGTGCAAAGGGGCTACCGCGCTTACGGCGCACGCGAGCTGCACCGTCGCTCCGGTCCATCGGCCCGGCCCGGCCCGGCCCGATCCGAGCCTGCCGGCCCGCCCCGCCCGGGCCCGGCCCGGTCCGACCGGTCCGGATCGGCCTGGCTCGGGCTCCTGCTCGACCCCCGCCTCGGAATGGGTCGGGTCCGGACCCGGACCTGGCCCCGTACCTGTACCTGTACCTGTACCTGTACCTGTACCTGTACCTGTACCTGTACCTGTACCTGTACCTGTACCTGTACCTGTACCTGTACCTGTACCCGAACCCGGACCTGTTCCTGGACCGGGACCTGTACCTGGACCCGGACCCCGGACCTGGACCCGGCCCCAACCCGTACCTGGACCCAACCCGGAACTGGACCGGCCCCGGACCTGGCCCCGGAACTGGCCCCGAACTCGGACTTGGCCCCGGACCTGTTCCTGGACCTGGACCTGGACCTGTTCCTGGACCTGTTCCTGGACCTGGAGCCAGACCCGGACCGGACCCGGATCCGAACGGGGACCGGGACCCGAAACCCGAAGCCCGGGGCCCGGAGCGCGAAACCCGGAGCCCGGTCCGGGATGGCACTGGGTCGGAGGGGAGGGCGGGGACATGGGCAGGCCGGGGGCGCCGGTCGCTACTGCGTCGTTTCGACCGTTGTCGGACCGAGGACCTAGTCTGTGCACCGTGACTTCGCCTGCATCGACGGACAGCGTTCCGCCCCAGCTCAGCGCGGGGCCGCGCCCGGCTCCGGGTCCGGCCGCCGACGAGGGTCTGGCGCGGCGGCTGCGCGCGCTCGCCTGCACGGCGCCGCTGCACGACCTGGACGTGCGCAAGGCGAACCTGGCGGGCGAGTACACGGTGTACGGCATGGCCGAGGTCGCCCTCGCCGCCATCGATCTCGTCACACTGAACATGGACTTCGACACGGGTGCCGACCACGACCAGATAGTGGCCAGGCTCATCCCCCGTATCGCCGCCCAGGCCCCCCGCCGCCCCGTCGCCGAGCACGAGCGCGTGGCCCGCTGGGTCCTGGAGAACCTGATCAACGTCGGCAGCGTCGACCGGGGCTTCCGCGCCGTGTACGGCACCTTCGCCCCGGACGGCTCGTACGTCCGCCGTGACTACGACTTCAAGCTGATCGAGGAGGTCCCCGGCTACGGGGGCAGCGTCTACCTCCGGACGACCGACGAAGCGGTCAACGTCCTGGTCGGCGCCCTCGACACGGACGTCACCAGCGCGCAGATCGCCGCCGAGGTCAAGCTGGAGGTCCTCATCAGCCGCGGCCGGCTGGCCGACGCGCAGCTCGCCGCCGAACAGGCCCGCTACCGCACCGTGCAGTACGCGGAGACGCTCCGCAGGGCCCTCGACGCGACGCGGCGCAACGTGCGGGCCGTCGACTGGCTCCAGGCCGTCCCCGACATGATCGCCGAGGCCCTGGACCATGTCGCCGACCGGTACCGCCACGAGAACGCGATCCTCACCAACATCCGCAAGGCCCGTGACGAGTCCGAGGACGCGGAGCAGAAGCGCCGTGCCGCCGAACTGGTGGACATCGTCAAGGACTGCATCCGCCGGCACACCCAGCTCCAGTCCCGCCTCCTGGAGGCGGGACCGCTGTTCCGCGCCGAGCAGGACCGGCAGGCCTTCGGTACGCCCATGACGACCTCGGGCATCGACCTGTACGGACACCTCGTCGCGCCCGTGCTGCCGCTCCCGGTCGAGAGCGCGCTGCGCGTCACCGACGCCTTCTTCGCGCGTGGTACGGGCCTGCGCACCCCCGTCGCCGTCCGCGTCGGCGATCTCGTCGACATCCTGCTCACCCCGCCGCAGGAGCGGGAGCACCTCGGCGCGGAGATGCCCGAGCCCGACCTGATCGCCACCCCGGACGACAGCCGTTTCAGCGAGGAGCAGCTGGCCTCCGCCATGGACCTGCTGAACCTTCCCGCCGACGCCCCGCGCCGGCTGTCCGGTCTGCTGGCCGACGCCCGTCGCCGCGACCCCGAACTGCCCTATCTGGTGGCGCTGTTGGCCGTGCACGCCGCGAGCCCGCCGGTCGGCACCGCCTACCGCCAGGGCGAGGAGCGCCTGCTGTTCGCCGTGGACGACGGCACCGAGCTGGACGACCCGGAGTTCGGCGGCGCCGACCTGATCGTGGGCATGGCACTCCTCGACGCGGCCGGAATGAAGGCGGACCGCGCGTGAACGCCCCGCCGGAACACCGGCCCCCGCCCGGCGGGCAAGCCCGACGGGCCGCCACGGCTCACGTCCCCCCACCTGCCGGTACGCGCCCGAACCCTGTACCTCCCCGCCCGCGCCCCGAACCCGTACGTCCGAACAAGGAGTCCCAGCCGTGACCGAGCACGTCGAGTGGAGTGAACCGGAGGCCGTCGCCGCTCCGGCGACCGCCCCCGTCACCCCTGCCGACGCCGCCGACGCGGCGCGGCTCGTCGCCTTCGGACTCCAGCCCAAACTGCAGCCCGCGCGCGACCAGGAATACGCCGAACTGCTGCGCCGCTACCGCGAGGACCCGCCGTTCGCGCGGCTCGCCGACGCGGTCGCGGCCGGCCTCGGGCTCATCGTGCTGGAGGTGTCCCCGCGCGCGGGGATGGCGGTGACCGCAGCCGAGGACTCGGTCTTCGCCGTCCGCATGGGCGACTACGCCCGCCGTGCCTCGGCCGACTCCGGAGACCGCTTCCTGCACGGCCTCGCCCACCTCGCCGTCGCCGCCATGGCCTTCCCGCGCCCCGAGGACCTCGCGGACGACGGCTACATCGGACGCGTCTCGGTCAACGGCGTCGACGCGTTCGTACGGCAGGCCTGCCGACGACTGGAGGAGCGGGCCGAGGAGACGGGCGAGAACACCGACCCCGCGACGGACGCGCCGGGCCTGGAAGCGGCCTGGCGGATCTGGGCGCGGCGCAGTTCCACCGGCGCCACCAAGGACGCCCGAAGACTGGCCGGCTCGACGACCGGCATCATCGCGAAGGCCGTCGCGTTCCTCACCGACTCCGGCTTCCTCCAGCGCACCGGGGACGACGCCGGTGGCACCTACCGGACGACCGCGCGTTATCAGCTCCAGGTCCGCGACATGGCGGGCACCGCCGCGATGGGCGAACTGCTGGAGCTGGGCGTCGTCCCGGTGACCGACGGCACCGCGACCCTGCTGCCCGCCGAGGACACCGACGACCTGGAGCTGGCGGCCGGAGCCGGACTGCCCTTCCACTCCTGACGCGGCCCGCCCCGGCCCCCGCCCACGCCCCACCTCCCCTCACCACGACGAGAGTCCGCCGCCATGTACGAGCTGTCCCGGGTCCGCCTCTACTCCATCGGGCCTGCCGGTGCGCGCTACGCCGACACCGTGCTGGACCTGCGCGGAGTCGGCGAGCCCGTGCCCGACCCCGCGCCCACCCAGGCGGAGTTCTTCGAGGACGAGCCGGTCGGCCCGCCGCGCCGCCCCGCGCCCGCCGGCGTGCTCTTCCTGGAGAACGGCGGCGGCAAGTCGGTCCTGCTCAAGCTGATCTTCTCGGTGATGCTCCCGGGCCACCGCAACACCCTGGGCGGCGCCAGCTCCGGCGTGCTCCGCAAGTTCCTCCTCGCCGACGACTGCGGACACGTCGCCCTGGAGTGGCAGCACACGATCACCGGTGAGTGCGTGGTCGTCGGCAAGGCGAGCGAATGGCGCGGACGGCAGGTCTCCAACGACCCGCGGAAGTTCGCCGAGGCCTGGTACTCCTTCCGTCCCGGCCCCGGACTCAGCCTCGACAACCTGCCCGTGGCCGAGGCCACCGCCGTACGGCGTTCCGCCGAAGGAGCCTCGGGCGCGCAGGGCAGGCGCCGCACCATGAAGGGCTTCCGGGACGCGATCACCGAGGCGGGCAAGGCGTACCCCCACCTGGAGGTCCACTGGGAGGAGATCCACGACCGCTGGAACGAACACCTCGGCGACCTCGGCCTGGACCCCGAACTCTTCCGCTACCAGCGGGAGATGAACGCCGACGAGGGTGAGGCCGCCGGTCTCTTCGCGGTCAAGAAGGACTCCGACTTCACGGATCTGCTGCTGCGCGCGGTCACCGACACCCGCGACACCGACGGACTGGCCGACCTGGTCGGCGGCTTCGGCAACAAGCTCGGACGGCGCGCCGAACTCATCGCCGAGCGCGAGTTCACCGCCGGATCCGTCGACCTGCTGGGACGCATCGTCGACGCCACCGAGGCACGGGCACGCGCGCGGGACGTCCACTCCGGTGCCGAGCGGCGCACCCGGAACCTCGCCCGCCGGCTGTCGGCACGCGCCGTGCGGGAGCGCGTGCGCGCGGGAGAGCTCGCCCAGCGGGTCACCGCCGCCGCGTACGCCGTCACCCATGCCGAGGGCGCCCGCGGCCGCAGCGCGCTGATCGCCGCCGAACTCGCCTACCGGCACGCCTCCCTGGCCCTCGCCGGAGCGGAGAAGTCGGCCGCGGCGCAGAAGCGGGAACTGGCCGACGCGCGCACCCTCCACGCCGCCTGGCAGGCGGCCGAGGCCGTGCTGCGGCACCGCGCCGCCGCCGACCGCTCCACGCGGGTGGCCGCCGCGATCCGTGAGGCCGAGCGGGACGCCGCACCCGCCCTCGCCGCCCGCGCCCGCGCCGCCGTCGACCTCGTACGCGCCCTGCACCGGGCCGCCGACGGCGCCGAGTCGCTCGCCAACGAGGAGGAGGAGCGGTCCGCGGGCCTCCAGGAGATCGGTGAGCGCTCGCACGCCGACGCGACGGCGGCCGCCACCGCGGCCCAGCGCGCCCGCAGCGAGGTCGGCCACCTGAAGCAACGCCTGGCCGAGGTCGAACAGGAGACCGCCGAGGCCGTCCGCGCCGGCTGGCTCGACGACAGCGCCCCCGACGCCGACCCGGCCCGCGCCGCCCTCGCCGCCAGCGACGCCGAGAAGACCGCCGTCGCCGGCTGGGACACCGCCCGCGAGGCCTCGCGGCGTGCCGCCGACCACGCGCGCGAGGCCGCGTCCGCCGAGTCCCGTGCCGAACTGACGGCCGCCCGCGCGGCGGACGCGGCGACGGCCGCCGAGAGCGCGTACGCGGTGGAGCGCCGCACGGCCGAGGCCCTCGCGGAGGAGGAGCGGCTCACGGAGCTGCTCGGCCTGCCGCGCGCCGGCACCCGCCCCGCCGTGCCCCAGCCCCGACGCGACGAGGAAGTCGACGGCGCCACCGGCCTCGCCGACGGCGCACCGCTGACGCCCGAACAACTCGACCAGTACGCCGACGACCTGCGCGCCCTCCTCGACGACGGCGTCGCCTCCGCCGAGCGCCACCTCTTCGAACTGCGCACCGCCGCCGCCGACGACGCGCGCATCCTCGGAGCGCTCGGCGACGGCGGCCTGCTGCCCCCCGGCCCGGACGTGCTCGCCACCGTCGAGTACCTCGGCGAACACGGCATCCCCGCCCTTCCCGGCTGGCGCTACCTCGCCCAGGCCGTCGACCCCGTCGACCACGCGCGCGTGCTCGCCGCCCGCCCCGAACTCGTCGACGGCGTGATCATCACCGACCCGGACACCCACGCCCGGGCCCGCGAGACGCTCGGTGACGCCGCCCTGCTGCCGCGCTCGGCGGTCGCCGTCGGTACGGCCGCCGCCCTGCTCGCCCCCACCCCGGCCGACGACGCGGGAGACGGCGCCGTCTTCCTCGTACCGCCGAACCCGGCCATGCACGACGAGCACGCGGCCGACGAGGAGCGCCAGGCGCTGCGGACCCGCGCGGGTCAGCGGGACGAGGAGATCCGTACGCTCGCCGCCCGCCTCGGCAAGGACCGGGAACTGGCGGCACGGCTCGCGTCCTGGCGCACCGGCTGCCCGGCCGGACGACTCGTCGAACTGGCCTCGACCGCCGGGGAGGCGCGGGCCTTCGCCGAGGAGGCCGAGGCCGAGCTGACCGAGGCACGCACCGTCCGGGCGGAGGCCGACGAGACCGCGGCCGACGCCGCCCACGTACGCGACGAGCGGCAGGAGGCCGCGCAGAAGGCCCGGCGCGCCGCCGACGCCCTCGCCGGACTCGCCTTCCGGCTGCGCGAACGCGCCGGCTGGCAGGTCCGGGTCCGCGAACTCGCCGACGAGGCGGCCGAGTCCGAGGCCCGCGCCCAGGAGTGCCTGGAGCGCGCCCGCGCAGCCGACGAGGACCGACGTGCCACCCAGCGCGCCGCCGACGACGCCCGCCGCACGGCCCGCACCCTGCGGGCCGAGCGGGCGGAGATCGCGGGCGCACCGGACGACGTGTCGCAGGACGACACGGCCGCGCGGTCCTCGCTCCCGGCCCTGCGGGAGGCCTACCGGGCCGCGTCACAGCTCTACGAGAAGGTCGGCGTGGGCGCCGACCTGCGGGCCGAGCAGGCCCGCGCCGAGAGCGACGAGAGCGCGGCCCTCGCCGACCTGGACCGCCTCAGCAACAAGGTCCGCACCCGCGCGGCCCAGCTCCTGGAATCGCCCGACGGATCCGACGGACCCTCCCGGCAGGCCGCCGTCGCGCGCGCGGACGAGCTGGTGCAGCTGCTGGAGACCCGGATGTCCACCGCGAGCGAGCAGCTCGGGCGGCTGCGCGGCGAGGCGGAGCGGCACGCCCCCGAGGAGGGCGACGCGCACACCGAGCTGGCCGAGGACCTCGTACCCCGCGACGCCGAGCACGCACAGGCCCTGCTCCGCACCGCGACGACCGAACTCGCCACCCGCGCCGAGGCGTTGGAGCGGGCGCGGGACGCGCACGGCGAGTTCCTCGGCGCCCATCGGTCGGCCGAGGAAGCGGCAGGCGGCTTCGACGAGACGTCCGCCCTGCTCAGGGACCTGCTCCGGGAGCACTCCGACGACGAGCAGGAGGAGTCCGAGCCCTACCCCGGAAGCCTCGAGGAGGCACGCCACTCCGCCGCCGAGAGCCGGCGCTCGCTGCGCGGCTGCGCCGCCGACCTCAGCGCCGCCGAGGCCGCCGTCCGCGAAGCCTGCGACATCCTCGTCCGGCACGCCAACTCCACCCGTTACGAGCAGGTGCGGACCCCCGCGCGGCAGCAGATCCGTGAGCTTCCCGCCTCCTCGCTGCCCGAGCACGCGCACCGGTGGGCGGAAGCGTTCGCGCCCCGACTGCGCGTGCTGACCGACGAGTTGGAGCAGCTGGAGCGCAACCGGGACTCGATCGTGGACCGGCTGCGGGGCCTTGTGGAGTCCTCCCTCGCCACCCTGCGGTCCGCTCAGCGGCTGTCCCGGCTCCCCGAAGGTCTCGGCGAGTGGTCCGGGCAGGAGTTCCTGCGCATCCGGTTCGAGGAGCCCGACCAGGCCACCCTGGCCGAGCGGCTCGGCGAGGTCGTCGACGAGGCCACCCGCGCCGCGGTCAGGAAGAACTCCGACATGCGGCGCGACGGCATGTCCCTGCTGCTGCGCGGAGTCGGCGCCGCACTTCAGCCCCGGGGCGTCGCCGTCGAGATCCTCAAGCCGGACGCCGTCCTGCGCGCCGAACGCGTCCCCGTCGGGCAGATGGGCGACGTCTTCTCGGGAGGTCAGCTGCTCACCGCCGCCATCGCGCTGTACTGCACGATGGCGGCCCTGCGGAGCAACGACCGGGGCCGGGACAAGCACCGGCACGCGGGAACGCTCTTCCTCGACAACCCCATCGGCCGCGCCAACGCGACCTACCTGCTGGAGCTCCAGCGGGCCGTCTCGGACGCGCTCGGCGTCCAACTCCTTTACACCACCGGACTGTTCGACACGACCGCGCTCGCCGAGTTCCCGCTCGTGATCCGCCTGCGCAACGACGCGGACCTGCGTGCCGGCCTGAAGTACATCAGCGTGGAGGAACATCTCCGGCCGGGACTCCCGAAGGAGGCCCCGGCCGACGAGGCCACGCACACCGAGATCACCGCGACGCGGATGTACAAGCGCCCGGCGCCGGTCACCCCGTAGGGATCCGGTTCGGGGAGCTGCGCACCGGCAACGGCCGGTCGCACGGCTCCCCGGGCGCCCGCCGCGTCCTCAGGGGCCCGTCCGCGCGTCCTCCTTCACCAGGTCGGCGCACTTCTCGCCGATCACCATCGTGGTGATGCACGGGTTCACGGAGATCAGATCCGGCATGGCCGACCCGTCCGCGACCCGCAGACCCGCGACCCCCTTGACCCGCAGCCGGGCGTCGAGCGGCGCCGACGGGTCGTCGTCGGCGCCCATCTTCACGGTGCAGGACGGGTGGTAGACGGTGTTGTGGGTCTTGTGGATGTAGTCCAGCAGTTCGTCGTCGGAGCGGACGTCGGGTCCCGGGGCCAGCTCGGCGCCCGCCCAGCCGCCCAGCGCGGGCCGCGCGGCGATCCGCCGGGCCAGCTTCAGCCCGTACGTCATGACGCGCACGTCGTGTTCGTGCGTGAAGTAGCGCGGGTCGACCATGGGCTTGTCCCGGTAGTCGCGGGTGCGCAGCCGCACGGTGCCGCGCGACTTCGCGCGGGTCACGTTCGGCGTGAGGCAGAACGCGTTCTCCGAGGTGGGGAAACCGTGCCGGGCGGTGTTCATGTCGAACGGCACCGAGCCGTAGTGGAACATCAGGTCGGGCCGGTCCAGGCCCGGTTCGGTGTCGTAGAAGATCCCCGCCTCCCACCACTGGCTCGACGTGGTGGGCATGGGCCGGCGGGCTTCCCACATGATGACGCCCTCGGGATGGTCCTGGAGGTTCTCGCCGACCCCCGCCGCGTCGACGACCACGTCCACGCCGACCTCGCGCAGATGCGTCGCGGGCCCGATCCCCGACAGCATCAACAGCTTCGGGGTGTCGACGGAACCGCAGGACACGATCACCTCGCGACGGGCTCTCACCGTCCGGGTATGGACGAGATCCGGGTCGAGATACTCCGCTCCCACACACCTCCGCCCTTCCAGGACCAGCTTCTTCGCCCGCACGCCCGTCCGCACCGAGAGGTTGGGCCGCCTGCCCATGACCGGGTGGAGGTACGCCACCGACGAGGACTGCCGGATGTTGTTCTCGTCGGAGTTGATCTGGAACCAGTTGGCTCCCCGGACCACCGTCGTCCCGCTGTTGAACGGGGTCGTCGGGATGCCCTCCTGGGCGCACGCCTCCAACAGGGCCGCGCCGCACGGGTCCTCGCCCTTGAGCGTGCGCAACTTCACCGGCCCGGTGCGGCCGTGGTGGTCGCCGGGGGCGTCGTTCGACTCCAGCCGCCGGTACAGCGGGAAGAGATCGGCGGAACCCCAGCCCGTACAGCCCGCGGCGGCCCAGTCGTCCAGGTCCTCCGCCGGAGCCCAGAAGGCGATGCACGAGTTGTGCGACGAACAGCCGCCGAGCACCTTGGCCCGGGCGTGCCGCATGAAGCTGTTGCCGCTGGCCTGCGGTTCGACCGGGTAGTCCCAGTCGTAGCCGGAATCCAGCAGACCCATCCAGCGGTCCAGTCTGAGGATGGCGTCGTCACCGACGTCGCTGGGTCCGGCCTCCAGCACGCACACGGTGACGGACGGATCCTCGGACAGCCGGGCCGCGACCACGTTGCCCGCGGTGCCGCCACCGACCACGACATAGTCGAACTCATCGATGCTCATGCGCTGTTGTCCTCCTTCAGTCGGCTGCCGGGGCGGTGAGCGGGGCCGTCGGGGCGGGATCCGGCCGGTGCGAGTCGAGCACACCGGTGCGGTGCCGCTGGACGAACCAGTAGTAGGCGAAGCCCCCGCCGGCGATGACCGCCACGAACAGCACCGCGCCCCAGCGCAGGTACCAGTGGAACGGCGCCGCCGCGTTGTACACCTCGGCCCGCGGCCAGATCAGGTTGACCGTCATCGCCGCGCCCCACACCACGGCAACGATGTTCACGAGCAGACCCCACCGGCCCAGCGAGAACCTGCCCTCGCCCGCGGGCTGCCACCGGCCGCGCAGCCGGGCCACCAGCATCGGCGCGGTCACCCCGAGATACGCGAGGTAGATCATGATGATGCCGATGCTGGTGACCACGGTGAAGATCTGCGGCTGGCGGATGTTCACGACGAGGATCGCCACCGCCAGGACCCCGATGACCACGGCCGGCAGCACCGGTGTCCTGAAGCGCGGACTGACCCGGGCCATCAGGGACGACGCGGGCAGGTTGTTGTCCCGGGACATCGCGAAGGCCAGCCGGATCGCCGCCGTGTGCACCGCGAGCGCGCACACCGTGACCGCGATCAGCACGCACCACAGCATCGCCTTGCCGGCCGTCGGACCGAGCACGTCGAGCACCACGAACTGCAGCCCGTCCGTGGACAGCTTCTCGCCCTTCAGGCTGGACACGCTCATCAGCGCGAGCAGCAGGACCAGACCGCCGAGGACGAACGAGGCCACGATGGCGCGGATGATGGCCCGCGGCGCGTTGCGCGAGGGATCCAGCGACTCCTCGCCGAGCGAGGCCGCCGTGTCGAACCCGTACATGACGTACGCCGATGCCAGCGAGGCCACCAGGAAGGCGCCCAGGTACCCCGTCGTGTGACCCGCGCCCGTGCCCGCCGTCTCCGTCACCACCTGCGGGCCCCGGGTGATGTGGACGGCGAACAGCACGATGAGGACGACGGTGGCGATCAGCTCGATGAACACGCCCGCGCTGTTGATGGTGGCCATCAGCTTCACGCCGAAGGCGTTCACCAGGGTCGTGAACAGGATGAGCACCGTGGCCAGCACCACCGCGTTGGTCGCGACGTCGTACTTCCCGGTTCCGTCCCCGACGAACTGGAAGGTGTCCGAGATCTGCGGGAGCGTCAGCTGGTAGGCCAGCGCCACCGCCGAGATCGACACGATGGAGGCGATGAGCATCATCCAGCCGGCCAGCCAGCCGAGATGCGGATTGCCTATCTTCTTCGACCAGTTGTAGACGGAGCCGGCGACGGGATAGCGCGCGGCCAGCTCCGCGAAGCAGAGCGCGACCATGAACTGGCCGACGAAGACCATCGGCCAGGACCACCAGTAGGCGGGGCCCCCGCTGCCGTAGCCGAAGTAGAAGAGCTGGAAGGTGCCGGTGAGGATGGAGATGTAGCTGATGCCGGCGGCGAAGGTGTGGAAGCTGCCGAGGGTGCGCTTCAGTTCGGGTCTGTAGCCGAACTCGGCGAGCTCGGCGTCGTCGTGCTGCGGTCCTGTCGGTTGCTCGGTGGTGGACATGAGCGGACTCCAGGTGGTCCTGGGGGCGGGGTGAGGGAGCGGCGTGAGCGGGTGCCGGGTTCCTTGCGGGGCTGGTTCGCGGTCGCCATGTCCGCGTATGCCGGGGCCGGGCGGGCCGCCCCCGGCGGTCGGGTCAGCCGAACCAGCCTTGCGGGGAGGGATCGGTGTTGCGCCAGATGTGCTTGGTCTCGCGGTACTCGGCCAGACCCGACGGGCCGAGTTCGCGCCCGGATCCGGACTGCTTGAATCCTCCCCACTCGGCCTGCGGGACATAGGGATGGAAGTCGTTGATCCACACCGTGCCCACGCGCAGCCGGGCCGCGACCCGCTGCGCCTTCGCCCCGTCGGTGCTGAACACCGCGCCGGCGAGACCGTAGACCGTGTCGTTGGCGAGCCGCACCGCCTCGGCCTCGCCGCTGAACCGCTCCACCGTGAGCACGGGCCCGAACGACTCCTCCCGCACCACGGACATGTCGCCGCTGCACTCGTCCAGCACCGTCGGCGGATAGTAGAAGCCCTCGTCGAACCCGGGACCGGTCGGACGCTCGCCTCCGCAGCGCAGCACGGCTCCCTCGGCCAGCCCCCGGGCGACGTACGCCTCGACCTTCTCGCGGTGCGCCGCGGAGATCAGCGGCCCGGTCTGCGCCCGTTCGTCGAAGGGGCCGCCCAGTCTGATCCGGGAGGCGCGCCGGACGACCTCGTCGACGAACCGGTCGTGCAGCCCGTCCTCGACCAGCAGCCGCGCGCCGGCCGAGCACACCTGTCCCGAGTGCAGGAAGACCGCCGTCAGCGCCATGTCGACGGCCGTCTCGAAGTCGGCGTCGGCGAAAACGATGTTGGGGTTCTTGCCGCCGAGTTCGAGTGCGACCTTCTTGACCGTCCCGGCGGCCGCGGCCATCAGCGCGCGCCCGGTCGCCAGGCCTCCGGTGAAGGAGACGAGGTCGACGTCCGGGTGGTCGGCGAGCGGGGCGCCCGCCTCGGGGCCGGCGCCCAGCACCAGATTGGCGACGCCCGGCGGCACACCCGCCTCCTCCAGGAGACGCATCAGATGGATCGCCGTGTGCGGCGTCAGCTCGCTCGGCTTGAGGACGAAGGTGTTGCCCGCGGCGAGCGCCGGAGCGACCTTCCAGGCCGTCTGCAGGAGCGGGTAGTTCCAGGGGGTGATCAGCGCGCAGACCCCGACGGGTTCGTACACGACACGGCTGTCGACACTCGGCGTGCCCGTCTCGACGACCCGGCCGGCCTCGGCGGTGGCCTGCCGTCCGAAGTAGCGGAAGCAGTTCGCGATGTCGTCGATGTCGTACTCGCTCTCGACGAGCCGCTTGCCGGTGTCCAGCGACTCGGCCCGCGCGAGGGCGTCCTTGTCGCGGACGAGGAGGTCGGCGACACGCAGCAGCAGATCTCCGCGGTCGGCGGCCGGGGTCGTCGGCCAGGGCCCTTCGTCGAAGGCGCGGCGTGCGGCGGCGATCGCCTCCACCGTGTCCTTGCCGCCCGCCTCGTCGACGACGCCGACCGGCGAGCCGTCGGCGGGACAGCGGATCTCCCGGGTGCGCTCGTCGAGTGCCCCGCGCCAGCTTCCGTCGATGTACAGGTCAGGCACGTGGGCCTCCCAGTCGCGCGATCAACCACTCGTGGAAGATCCCGATGTGATGCTCGGTCGGGACCAGCACACCACCGTTGCGATAGGCCCGCGACGCCATCGCCGGCTGGGTCCGCTCGCACGCCTCGAAATCCTGCTCGTTCACCCGGTGGAACAACTCCACCGACTTGGACAGGTCCGCGCCGGACTCGACGACCTCGGGGGCGTAGAGCCAGTCGCACTCGACGACCGTACGGTCCTCGGCGAGCGGGAACATGCGGTGCAGGATGACATGGTCCGGGACCAGATTGACGAAGACCGTCGGTTTCACCGTGATCGCGTAGTAGCGGCGGTCCTGCTCGTCGGCGACCGCGGGCAGTCTGGCGAACCCCTCGCTGCCGTCGACCGTGAACCCCCTGACCTCCTCTCCGAACGCGGCGCCGTGCCCCACGTAGTACTGGGCGGCGTACCCCTCGGCGAACTCCGGCAGCACCTCGGTCAGTTCCGGATGGATCGTCGCGCAGTGATAGCACTCCATGAAGTTCTCGACGATCAGCTTCCAGTTCGCCCGCACGTCGTAGCGGACGCGCCGGCCGAGCGCGAGGTGCTCGGTGCCGTAGTGCTCGATGGCCGCGGCGGTGCCGAGCCGCTCCACGGCCGCGCCCATCACCGACTCCTCGAAGGAGGGCGGATCATCGGCCAGACACACCCAGGCGTAGCCCAGCCACTCGCGCAGCGCGACCTCGACCAGTCCGTACGCGACGCGGTCGACGTCCGGCATCCTCACCAGGTTCGGGGCGGCCACCAGCCGGCCGTCGAGGTCGTACGTCCAGGCGTGGTACGGGCATTGGAGATTGCGCCGCACTTCACCCGACTCCTCGGTGCACAACCGGGCGCCCCGGTGCCGGCAGATGTTGAAGAACGCGCGCAGTCCGCCCGTGCGGGAGCGGGTCACGAGCACGCTCTCGCGGCCGACCTGCACGGTGCGGAAGGCTCCGGGCCTCACGAGGTCCCCGGAGCGGACCGCACAGAACCACATCGACTCGAAGAGCCGCTCCTGTTCCTGGCGGAAGATCTCCGGGTCCGTGTAGTAGCGCCCGGGGAGGGTGGCGATGAGGCTGGGGGAGAGCGGGGACGGGGAGGCGGGAATCGTCGTCACGGGAGTGCTCCTCAGGCGGGCGCGGCGGCGAGGCGGTGGGGGTCGAACAGGCCGATGGGGTGCTCGGTCGAGCCGTCCAGGGCGAGGTCGGCGAGGATCTCGCCGACGACGGGCACGAACTTGAAGCCGTGCCCGGAGAAACCGCAGGCCACGGTGACGGACTCCGGATGCGCGGGATGACGCGCGATGACGAAGTGCTCGTCGGGGGTGTTGGAGTACATGCAGGTGGCGGCCTTCAGGAAGGTGCCGGGCAGATCGGGGATGCAGAGCGACATCCGGTCGGCCATGGCCCGGATCTCGTCCTCGTGCACCGTCCGGTCGATGTCCTCGGGGGTGCATTCGACACCTCTGCGGAAGAACGCGACCTTGGCGCCCGACTCCGGTCCGTCGATGGCGGGGAAGCCGTACACCTGGACGCCGGCCGCGTCCTCCCAGATGTAGACCGGGTGCCTCTCGGGCACGAAAGGACCGGTCCCGCCCCGGGGCTGGAACCAGTACATGATCTGCCGCTCGATCCGGAACGGCACTCCGAGATCGGTGAGCAGCCGAGGGGCCCACGCGCCCGGGCAGACGACGAGTTGACCGGCGGTGTAGGTGTTCTCGGCCGTGTGCACGCGTACGCCGTCCCGGTACGGCTCCCAGCGCGTCATCGGCTCGTCGAAGTGCAGGTCGGCGCCTTGCCGGGTGGCGAGCTGGAGGTGCGCGGCGACCGTGTTCTCCGGGCGGATCAGTCCGGCCCGGGTCTCGAACAGCGCCACCTCGTCGTCGCGCGGGTTCAGCGTGGGGAAGCGGCGCCTGATCTCCGCAGCGTCCAGCATCTCGTGGGGCAGGTCCCACTGCCGCGCCGACAGGACGGAACCCGCGACGGTCCGCGACTCGGGCGGCCCCACCATCACGCCGCCGCAGAGGGTCGCGATGTCCCGGCCGGTGGCCCGCTCCAGGTCGTCGTACAGTTCGTAGGCGCGCAGCAGCAGCGGGACGTACGCGGGGTCCTCGAAGTAGGACTGGCGGGTGACGCGTGAACCGCCGTGGCTGGAGCCCCGGTTGTGCACGGGGCCGAACTTCTCCAGCCCGAGCACGCGGGCGCCGCGGGCGGACAGGTGGTGGGCGGCGGCGCTGCCCATACCGCCGAGACCGATCACGATCACGTCGTACGTGGGGGACATGGGGCCTCCTCGATCCTTTTGTCCGGCTCTTGCCTCTTCATCGGATTCAACGGCGGATTCGGTTCATCTCCGGATCGAAGAGCGGTTCGTCGTGGACGGTGGCGGGGATCTTCTCGCCGAAGTAGTCGATGTGGACGCCCGTTCCGGCGGGGAGCACGGGCAGCCAGGCGTAGGCCACGCACCGGCCCAGCGTGTAGCCGTACGCGGCGCTGGTGACGTAGCCGGCGGGGGCGCCGTCGACGTGGACGGGCTCCTTGCCGAGGACGACGGCGGCCGGGTCGTCGAGGAGCAGCGCGGTGAGCCGGCGCGCCGGTGTCCGCGCGGCCGGTCCCTGGAGGGCCTCCTGGCCGACGAAGCCGTCCTTGTCCATGCGGACGGCGAAGCCGAGACCCGCCTCGTAGGGGTTGTGCTCGTCGGTCATGTCGGTGCCCCAGGCCCGGTACCCCTTCTCCAGACGCAGCGAGTTGAAGGCGGAGCGTCCGGCGGCGATCAGGCCGTGGGGCCGGCCGGCCTCCCAGAGGGTGTCCCAGAGCCGGAGTCCCAGGTCGGCGGTCGTGTACAGCTCCCATCCCAGCTCTCCGACATAGCTCAACCGCATCGCGGTGACGGGGACATGGCCGATGTACGTCTCCTTCGCACGGAAGTAGCCGAAGCCGTCGTGCGAGAAGTCGTCGCGGGTCAGCGGCTGGACGAGGTCACGGGCGAGCGGCCCCCACACCCCGACGCAACAGGTGCCGGACGTGATGTCCCTGATGTGCACGTCCCGCGGGGCGTGGCGCAGGAACCGGTCGAGGTCGGCGGGGGAGTTGGCGCCCACCTGGAACCGGTCGGCGGCCAGCCGGGCGACGGTGAGGTCGGAGCACACACCGCCCGACTCGTCGAGGAGCAGGGTGTAGGTGACCGCGCCGGGCTTCTTGCGGAGGTTGTTGGAGGTCATGCGCTGGAGGAAGGCGAGGGCACCGGGTCCGGTGACCTCGAGACGGCGCAGCGGGGTCATGTCGTAGAGGGCGACCTTCTCGCGGGTCGCCCTCGCCTCCGCCGCGGCGACGGGCGACCAGTGGCGGGCCGACCAGGCGTCGCGCTCGGGCAACGGACCGAGGGATTCGACGAGCGGGGCGTTCGCCGCGTACCAGTGCGGGCGTTCCCAGCCGCCGCCCTCCAGGAGGTACGCGCCGAGCTGCTCCTGCCGGGCGTGGAACGGACTGACGCGCAGCGGGCGCGGGTGCTCCATCGGCTGAAGGGGATGCAGGATGTCGTACACCTCGACGAACTGCTGTGAACCGCGGTCACGGACGTACGCCGGTGAACGCTGCGCGTCCTCGAATCGCGTGAGGTCGCACTCGTGCAGGTCGACGGAGGCCCGCCCGTCGACCATCCATTCGGCGACAGCCTTCGCCACCCCGGCCGAGTGGGTGACCCACACGGCCTCCGCCAGCCAGAACCCGCGGAGTTGCCGGGCCTCTCCGAGGACGGGCATGCCGTCCGGAGTGAAGGAGAAGACGCCGTTGAACCCCTCCTCGATCTCCGTCCCGCACAGCGCGGGCAGCAGGCGGCGGCAGTCCTCCCAGCTCGGTGCCCAGTCCTCTTCGGTGAACGGGTACGAGGACGGCATCCGCAGGCCACGCGCGCGTGCAGCGTCGTACGGAAGCACCGCGAACGGGTCGACGGGCAGGGGTTGGTGGGCATAGCTGCCGATGCCGATGCGGTCGTGGTGCTCGCGGAAGTAGAGGTCGCGGTCCTGGAACCGGAGGATGGGCTTCGAGGCCTCCGCCGAGGCTCCGGCCAGGTCGGGGAGCGGCCGCGTCCTCGCGTACTGGTGGGCGAGCGGCTGCAGGGGTACGTCGACGCCGGCCAGGCGGCCGATGACGGGACCCCAGAAACCGGCCGCGGACACGACGTGGTCGGCGGGGAACGTGCCCCGGTCGGTGACGACCCCGGTGACCCTGCCGTCCGCCTGCTCGATCCCGGTGACCGTGTGGCGGTCGAGGAAGCGGGCTCCTCTTTTGGTGGCGCGGTCCAGTTGGGCGCGCGCCGCGAGGACGGCGCGGGCGAGTCCGTCGTCCGGGGTGTGGAAGCCGCCGAGGACGACCGACCGGTCGATCAGAGGCCACAGTTCCTTGCACCGGTCGGCGCCGACGATCTCGCCGCGGATGCCCCAGGCGGTGGCGTAACCGGCCCTGCGATGCAGTTCGGCCAGACGCTCGGGGGTGGTGGCGAGTTCGAGGCCGCCCACCCGGTCGAAACAGGAGACGCCGTCGACCTGGAGCGAGGAGAACTTCTCGACCGTGTACCGCGCGAACGCGGCGAGCGTCCTGGAGGGACTGGTCTGGAACACCAGCCCCGGCGCGTGCGAGGTGGAGCCGCCCGGGGCGGGCAGCGGGCCCTGTTCGAGAACGGTGACGTCGGTCCAGCCACGGGCGGTCAGCTCGTCGGCCAGGGAACAGCCGACGATGCCGGCGCCGATGACGACGACGCGGGGACGGGGTGCGGGAGTGCTGGACATGCCCCTCCTTGCCGGGTGGGGGAGTGGAAGCGCTCAGTCGGCGGGGGAGTCGAACCGCTCGGGACGGGGGACGGGTCGGCCGTGTGCGGGCGTCGGGGGCGAGTTCTCCGGTCCCCTCACAGGACCACCACGGACCGGAGGACCTCACCCCGCCGCATCTTCGTGAACGCCTCCTCGACCTGGTCGAGCGCGATCGTCTCGCTCACGAACGCGTTCAGGTCGAGCAACCCGTACAGGTACTGGTCGATGAGGAAGGGGAAGTCCCGGCTGGGCAGGCAGTCCCCGTACCAGGAGGACTTCAGGGCGCCGCCGCGCGAGAACAGATCGATCAGCGGAAGGTCGACCGTCATCCCGGGATCGGGGACGCCGACCTGGACGAGTACACCGGCGTGGTCACGCATGTAGAAGGCCTGTTTGTATGTCTCCGGTCGGCCCACCGCGTCGATGGCGACGTCGACCCCGAAGCCGTCGGTCAGCGCCCGGACCGCCTCGACCGGGTCGGTTTTGCGCGAGTTGACCGTGTGGGTGGCGCCGAACCTCTCCGCCAGGTCGAGCTTCCTGTCGTCGATGTCCACCGCGATGACCTTCATCGCGCCGTTCAGACAGGCGCCCGCGATGGCCGCGTTGCCCACGCCGCCGCATCCGATGACGGCGACGGCGTCACCGCGCCCGACGTTGCCGGTGTTGACGGCGGCGCCGTAACCGGCCATCACCCCGCAGCCGATCAGGCCCGCGGCCTCCGGCCGTGCCGCGGGATCCACCTTCACCGCCTGTCCGGCGGCGACCAGGGTCTTCTCGGCGAAGGCCCCGATCCCCAGGGCGCCGCTCAGCGGCGTGCCGTCGAGGAGGGTCATCGTCTGGGTGGCGTTGCGCGAGTCGAAGCAGTACCAGGGGCGGCCGCGACGGCAGGAGCGACAGGTGCCGCAGGGCGCGCGCCAGGCGAGGACCACATAGTCGCCGGGTGCCGGCTCGACGACGCCCGGGCCGACGGCCGCGACGGTCCCCGCGGCCTCGTGGCCCAGGAGGAAGGGGAACTCGTCGTTGATCGCGCCCTCCCGGTAGTGCAGATCCGTGTGGCAGACCCCGCACGCCTGGACGTCGACGAGCACCTCGCCCGGCCCCGGGTCCGGGACGACGATCGTCCGCACCTCGACGGGTGCGCCCTTCTTCACAGCGACTACGGCACGGACCTCGTGAGGCACGACAAGCTCCTCTGCTGTTGCGCATTGCACGATGGGTTGCGTGATGAGGAACATCTTGAGAACGCCGTCAGGGAGCCGTCAAGAGGTGGGAGTTAACCCTTGGCAAAAGGAACGGGAGCCCCGAAACGCGGCGGACACACAACGACGCGGGGCCGGAATTCCCGGCCCCGCGTCACCGATCCACGGGCCTGCTCGCGCTCGGGCCCGGCCCCTCAACTCCCTTGGACGCCTCGCCTACCAGCCGGCCGACGGCCACCACACCGCCCGACGGACATCACCCCGCCCGGGAGCACCGGACCGCCCGGGGGCACCGGATCGCCCGCGGGTACCGGATCGTCCCGAGCGCCTCAGAAGCCGTAGCCCATCCGACGGGACAGCTCGGCCCCCGCCGCCACCGTCCGCTTCGACAGCTCCGGCAGTCGGTCCGCGTTCATCCGGTAGACGGGCCCGGACACGCTGATGGCGGCGATCACCTTGCCGTCGTGCGCCCGCACCGGAGCCGCGACGGCGGCGAGCCCCAACTCGAGCTCTTCCAGCGTGAGCCCGTACCCCTGCTCGATGACGGCCTCCAACTCGCCGCGCAGCGTTGACGGCCCGGTGATCGTGCGTTCCGTGAAGCGTGGCAGTGTCCGCGCCAGCAGGCCTTCCCGCAGGGTGGGAGACATGTGCGCGAGCAGCACCTTTCCGCTGGACGTCGCATGCAGCGGGGTGCGTCTGCCCAGCCAGTTCTGCGCGGTGACCGACGCGGTGCCGCGAGCCTGCATGATGTTGACCGCCGCGTCGTCGTCGAGCACCGCGATGTTGGCGGTCTCGCCCAGCTCGTCGGCGAGTTCGCGGCAGACCGGCACTCCCTCCTGGGAGATGTCGAGGCGCACCGCCGCCGCCCCCGCGAGCCGCAGCATGGCGGCTCCCAGGTAGTACTTCCCCCGGTCCTTGGCCTGCGCGACCAGGCCGCGGTTCTCCAGGACCCCGAGCAGACGGAAGGCCGTGGACTTGTGCACGTCCAGTTCCTCGGCGATCTCGGTGACGCCCGCCTCGCCGAGCCGGGCGAGGATCTCCAGCACGCTCACGGCGCGGTCCACCGACTGGACGGCGCTGCCCGCGCCCCGGCCGCTCTGCTTCTCGGGTGTGTCCTCGGTCCGTTCAGCCTGCTTCTGCGTGCGGGTCATAGGTCAACTCTCACCACCTGACGGCCGGTTTGGGCCGCATCTGCGGGAAGCCCTTGACGTGACGGGATCCCCGCGCGGATTCTGTTGCGCATAGCGCTCCCTCGTGCGCCATGTGAAACATCATGTTACCGAAGCGTCCGGAACCGGGAAGGTTCCCGACGCCCCTGGACCTGAGAGGTCGCGGACGAACCGTCCGGACCGAGAGGGGGGCCCATGATTCCCGTCTGCCGCCTTGAAGACCTCCCCGTCGGCGAATCCGCCCGTGTCGGGACCTCGCCACCTGTCGCCGTGTTCAACGCCGACGGTGAGCTGTACGCCATCGACGACACCTGCACCCACCAGGACGCCTCCCTCTCCGAGGGCTGGCTGGAGGGCTGTCTGATCGAATGCCCGCTGCACGCGGCCTCGTTCGACCTCCGCACCGGTCTGCCGACGTGCCTCCCCGCGCGCCGCCCCGTCCGTACCCACCGCGTCACCATCGACGACGGGATCATCCATGTGCACCTCGCCGCGGAGGAGGGCACCGCCGCATGAAGGCCCCACCTCCCAACCGCACAGGTCCCGCCCGGCCGGGGAGCGGCGTCGAAGCCGACAGCCTCGCTGGTGAACTCCCCGGGCATGAACTCCCCGGGTATCAACTGCCCAGGCACCAACTGCCCGGGCGTGACCTCCCTGAGGACAGGCGGCCGGGATGAGGACCGTGACCGTCGTGGGTGCTTCCCTCTCCGGCCTGTACGCCGCCCGCGAGCTGCGCGCCCAGGGCTTCGACGGACGACTCGTGATCGTTGGCGAAGAACCCCACCTCCCCTATGACAGACCGCCCCTCTCCAAGGACTTCCTCACCGGTCGCGCCGACGAGGACCAACTCGCCCTCACCGACGCCGAGGAGAGCGCCGAACTCGACGCTACTTGGCTTCTCGGCGTCCGCGCCCGGGGCCTCGCCCCCCGGAGCCGCGCCGTCGTCCTCTGCGACGGCCGAACCGTCCCCACGGACGGCGTGATCATCGCGACCGGTGCCTCCGCCCGACGCCTGCCAGGTGACCACCTGCCCGGTGTGCACACGCTGCGGACCCTCGATGACGCCCGCGCCCTGCGTGCCGAACTCACCGCGGGGCCGCGCCGTGTGGTGGTCATCGGCGGCGGTTTCGTCGGCGCCGAGACCGCGTCCTCCTGCACGGCTCTGGGCCACGCCGTCACCGTTGTCGAGGCCGCCTCGCTACCCCTCGTGCCTCAACTCGGCCCGGAAATGGCCGCCGTGTGCGCTGCACTCCATCGTCGCGCAGGCACCCGGCTCGTGACCGGAGGGGCAGTCGCCCGGTTCCGGCTGGGCGGACCCGCTCCCGGCGCCGTCACCGGAGTGGAACTGGGCGACGGGCGCGTGCTGCCCGCAGAGGTCGTGATCGTCGGGATCGGGGCTGTCCCGAACACCGGCTGGCTGGCGGACTCGGGGCTCCGACTCCAGGACGGAGTGGTCTGCGACGACGGCTGCGTGACCGCCCTCGCGAACGTGGTCGCCGTCGGCGACGTCGCCCAGGTGGGCGGCAGCCGTGCCGAGCACTGGACCTCCGCCACCGAGCAACCCCGTGTCGCCGTGGCCAACTTGCTCGCCGGCCGCACGATCGAGAAGGCACGGCCGCTGCCCTACTTCTGGTCCGACCAGTACGGGGCGCGCATCCAGTTCGCCGGACGCCGTCATCCGGCGGACACGGTCCGGATCGTCGAGGGCGACCTCGACGACGGCGCACCCGCTGCGGGCGGCTTGCTCGCCCTGTACGAGCGAGAAAACCGCACGACGGCAGTGCTCTCCGTGGACCGGCCCCGCCCCTTCACGCGCGTCCGTCGTGAACTGGCCCGCACCGCCGGGCCGGTGGAGCCGGCCTCCCTGTGAGAGCCGGCCTGCCGCCCTCTACGAGTGCGACAGCTGGCCGGCCCCGCCCCGCCTGCGTATCCGCTCCTGCACCCGCGCCGAGGCCCGGGCGTGACGCCGGGCCTTGCGACGCTCGCGCCGCAGCGCCCGCGCGGTGCTGCTCGGTTCCGACACCACGCCGTGCCGCTGGTTCCACACCTGCCGGGTCACCCAGACGTCCAGGGCCGCCCAGGTGGCCACGACCGTGCTGGCCACGCTGCTCAGGACCATCGGGAAGGCCAGCCACGACCCCGTCACCGTGCACAGGAAGGCCACGACCGCCTGAGTCAGCGTCACCGAGATGATGACCACCGCCCGCACCGCCGACGTACGCACCGGATCGGGCAACCGCCGCTTGCGCGCGGGTTCCTCGATCCACAGCGGCCGGTAGTACGCCCGCGCCTCGTCCTCTTCGTTTGCGTACGCGTCCGTGACGGCGCCCTTCTCGTCGGACCGGCCGTGCCTGTCCCGAGCCGACTGCCGGGCTTCCGCCCGGTCACGCTCGTCCGTCGCCGCTCGCGGCCGGTCCCGCTGATCGCGCCCGACTGCCGGTGTGTCGCGATCCGGTGCCTGCGGGGCCGGTTGCGCCGCCTCGCGCGTCGCAACCCGTGCCTCGAGTGTCCCGCTCCGCTCCGCCGTGCCCATCAACTCGTCACTCCCCACCGCCCAGCAGCCATCTCGCACGAGTGTCTTGCAACACCCGCTCCCCAGTGGCTGCCCGGCTTGCGCTCTTTTACGCCGCCTGAGTGCGTCATGCGGCGCCTGTGGCCGATTCCGCCCTCAACTCCCGTACAGAAAGACGAACGACCTGCGTCGAAGATTCCCGACGTGCGAAGAATTCCGGCCAACTGACCAAGTTTATTCCTTCGATGAGATCCGGCCCCACGAGCCGGATTCGGGGAGGCAATCTCCCCCAATGAACGGACAACTCCCCATGTCTTGTTCCCCGTCGGGGCCGGAGTGGGTGCAGACAGGTCTTCGAGTTACCTGTGTGTCAGTAGTAGGCTCACGCCGTTTGTTGACGCACAGGTGTACCCCCCGAACCGGAGGGGTCGAGCTGGGGGAGGCCATGCGCTTTCGCGGGAAGTCCATCCGCCGGAAGATCGTGGCGCTGCTCCTCGTGCCTCTGGTGTCCTTGACCGCGATCTGGGCCTTCGCCACCGTGCTCACGGGGCGCGAGGCAAGTCGGCTGTTCAGCGTGTCCGACATCGTGGAGAAGATCGGATACCCGACCGAGGACACCGCCAGGGTCCTCCAGCAGGAACGCCGCCAGACCCTCGTCTACCTCGCCGACCCGCGGGCCTCCGACGGCCTCGCCGCGCTCAAGCGGAGCCGCGCCGCCACGGACCGGAGCGTGGCCGAGGTCCGCAAGAACTCCCGCGACAAGGACGTGCGCGAGGAGATGAACGAGGGCACCACCGAGCGCCTCTCGTCCATCCTCGACGCCGTCGACGGGATCGCCTCGCTGCGCCGCAGCGTCGAGGAGGGCACCGTCAACCGGTCCCAGGCCCTCGACCTGTACAACCGGCTGATCGACCCCTGCTACGTCCTGATGGCCAACCTTCACGTGGTGGACGACGTGGAGGTGGACAAGGAGGGCCGTGCCCTGGTCAATGTGGCCCGTGCACGCGAACTGCTCTCCCGCGAGGACGCGCTCCTCGGCTCCGCGCTGGTCGCCGGCCGCACCACCCGCGACGAGTTGCGCGACATCTCCGACCTCATCGCCCAGCGCACCCTCCTCTACGACATCAGCCTGCCGCTCCTTCCCTCCTCGGAGCGCGAACGCTACGAGCGCTACTGGAAGAACGCCGACACGGCACCCCTGCGCGTTGCGGAACAGGCCGTCGTCACCTCCCCTGTGGGCTCACCGCGCGGCGTCACCGCCAAGAGCTGGGACAACGCCGCCGGCCACGTGCTCGACGACCTGGGCACCCTTGACGACCAGGCCGGCGACCGCTACCAGGACCGCGTCAGGCCCGTGGCCATGGCCGTCATCCTCAAGGCGGTCATCGCCGGCGTGATCGGCCTCATCGCCCTGCTCGTCTCCCTGGTGATGTCCGTACGCATCGGCCGCAGCCTCATCCGCGACCTGCGACGGCTGCGCCTGGAGGCCCATGAGGCGTCCGGTGTCCGGCTGCCCAGCGTCATGCGCCGTCTCTCCGCAGGCGAAAAGGTCGACGTCGAGACCGAGGTGCCCCGGCTCGAGTACGACCGCAACGAGATCGGTGACGTCGGCCAGGCCCTCAACACCCTTCAGCGCGCCGCCGTCGAAGCGGCCGTCAAACAGTCCGAACTGCGCGAGGGCGTCTCCGAGGTCTTCGTCAACCTCGCGCGCCGCAGCCAGGTACTCCTCCACAAGCAGCTCACCCTGCTCGACACGATGGAGCGCAGGACCGAGGACACCGACGAACTGGCCGACCTGTTCCGGCTCGACCACCTGACCACCCGCATGCGCCGGCACGCCGAGGGCCTGGTCATCCTGTCCGGCGCCGCGCCGTCCCGGCAGTGGCGCAAGCCGGTCCAGCTCATGGACATCGTCCGTGCGGCCGTCGCCGAGGTGGAGGACTACGAGCGCATCGAGGTGCGCCGTCTGCCGCGCGTCGCCGTCACGGGACCCGCTGTCGCGGACCTCACCCATCTCGTCGCCGAGCTGCTGGAGAACGCCACGGTGTTCTCGCCCCCGCACACGGCCGTCCACGTCGTCGGCGAGCGCGTCGCCAACGGCTTCACCCTGGAGATCCACGACCGCGGCCTCGGCATGGCCGCCGAGGCGCTGCTCGACGCGAACCTCCGTCTCGCGGAAACCCCCGAGTTCGAGCTCTCCGACACCGACCGGCTCGGACTCTTCGTGGTGAGCCGACTCGCCCAGCGGCAGAACGTCCGTGTCTCGCTCCAGCCGTCCCCGTACGGCGGGACCACCGCGGTCGTCTTCATCGCGGACGCCCTGCTCACCGACGACGTTCCGGACACCAATGGCATCGGCTTCCGGCTCGACCGCACTCTGCCGACCAAGGAGGGTGGGACCGAGGAGAGCCGCACCGCGGCACTCACCCAGACGTCGGTGCGCCTGCCGGGGCTGCCCGCCTCGATCCTGGACGGTCCCGTCGAGTTGGAGGCGCCCGTCGAACTCGACGCGATCACCGGGTTCCCGGGCGCGCTCGGCGACGACGACAGCGAACGCGGCGGCCTCTTCCGCTCGCGCACGTCCCTGGCCGGACTCCCCGCGGAGCCCCACCAGCAGGCGAGGGAAGGCAGCGACGAGCCCGCACGGTCCGAGGACGCCGACCGCCCGGGCGCCGGACCGGTCCCCCTGCCACGGCGGCGGACGCCCAAGCTCGTCAGCTCCCACGGCCGTCCCGTCTCCCCGACGCGATCGCGACGAGACGAGGCGCGGGACGACGTGTCCGACGACGTCGAGTCGGCGCAGAACCTGGAGCCCGTACGAGGTCGCGGCACCCCTTCCGGCCAGGGAACCGTGGAGAGCACGGATCGTCCGGAGCGCCGTCCGGCGCAGTTCGAGGGCGCCAAGCCGCTGCCCCAGCGGCGCGGTGAGCGTTCCTCGGGGCCGACCCGGCGAGGCGACGACCGCCCCGGCGCCCCCGCTCTGCGCACGGCCCCCGACCCGCGTGAGTCCGCCGGACGCGATGCGGCCGCTTTCCGCGACGCCCCGGCACTGCCCCAGCGCACCCGCGGCGCCGCCGCGCCGACAGGCCCGGACGACACCGTCCCGCGCTCCGACAGGGACACGCAGGAGTCGGGTACGAGCACGACCCCGCTGCCCCGACGGGTTCGACAGGCCAGCCTGGCACCGCAGTTGAAGGACGGACCGGCGCGCCTCGCCGAACGGGACGCGACCCGGGACGGCGCGGGCCCGGACCCCGCCGAGCGGGACGCCGACGAAGTACGCAGCAGGATGGCCTCGCTCCAGCGCGGCTGGCAGCGCGGCCGCGAGGAGAACGCCGTGGGCGACCAGGCCCAGGACGGCTCAGCACGACGAACGACAAAGGGGGACGGTCGATGACCGCACCGAAGGCCGCAGGACCCACCGATACGGGCAGCCGGACCGGTGATCTGAACTGGCTGCTCGACGAACTCGTCGACCGCGTCGCCAGCATCCGCAAGGCGATCGTGCTGTCCGGCGACGGCCTTCCCACCGGGGCCTCCAAGGACCTCACCCGGGAGGACAGCGAACATCTCGCCGCCGTCGCGTCCGGCTTCCACAGCCTCGCCAAGGGCGTCGGCCGGCACTTCGAGGCGGGCAGCGTCCGGCAGACTGTGGTGGAACTCGACGAGGCGTTCCTCTTCGTCACGGCCGCGGGTGACGGAAGTTGCCTCGCCGTCCTCGCCGACGCCGACTCGGACGTGGGCCAGGTCGCGTACGAGATGACGCTTCTCGTCAAGCGGGTCGGCGCACATCTGGCCGCCGCTCCGCGCACCGATCTGTCCGCCGGTGGGTAGTGGGATGACATGAGCGGAGACGGTCAGGGAAACGGCCAGGACGCACGCCACTGGTTCGACGACGACGCCGGACCGGTGGTCCGTCCGTACGCCATGACACGCGGCCGCACCACCAGTGCGGGCCAGCACCGCCTCGACCTGATCGCCGTGGTGGTCACGGAACAGCACGCCGACGACCCCGAGGCGGACCACTCGCTGTCCCCGGAACACGTGGACATCGTCGAACTCTGCCGCGACGCGCCCCAGTCCGTCGCCGAACTGGCCGCCGAGCTCGATCTGCCGATCGGCGTGGTGAGGGTGCTCATCGGGGACCTCGTCGCCGACGAAATGGTGCATGTGACACGTCCCGTACCCCCTGCCGAGCTGCCCGACGAGAGTATTCTGCGCGACGTGATCAGCGGCCTCCGGGCGCTCTGAGCTGGGCGGAAGCGGGGAACAGACGTGACAGGTTGGCAGTTCTGGGTCGACCGTGGAGGCACCTTCACCGACATCGTCGCGCGGCGCCCCGACGGTCGACTGCTCACGCACAAACTCCTGTCGGACCATCCCGCCCGGTACGCCGACGCCGCCGTGGCGGGAGTCCGCGAATTCCTCGGCGCCGACGGTGACGCGGAGGGAGCGGGCGCCTCGGTCGACGCCGTCCGCATGGGCACCACCGTCGCCACCAACGCCCTGCTCGAACGCAAGGGCGAGCGCACGCTCCTCGTCACGACCAAGGGATTCCGCGACGCCCTGCGCATCGCCTGCCAGAATCGCCCCCGCATCTTCGCGCGGGCCATCGAGCTTCCCGAACTCCTCCACGAGCGCGTGGTCGAGGTCGACGAGCGGATCGCCGCCGACGGCACCGTCCTGCGCACCCCCGACCTGGACGCACTCGCCGGTCCACTCCAAGAGGCCTACGACGACGGGATCCGCGCCGTCGCCGTCGTCTGCATGCACAGCCATCTGCACCCGGCCCACGAAGAGGCCGTGGGAGCGCTGGCGGCCACGATCGGCTTCCCGCAGATCTCGCTCTCCAGCGAGGTCAGCCCCCTGATGAAGCTGGTGCCGCGCGGTGACACGGCGGTCGTCGACGCCTACCTCTCGCCCGTGCTGCGTCGCTACGTCCAGCAGGTCGCCGACGAACTGCGCGACGTGCGGCTGATGTTCATGCAGTCCAACGGCGGCCTCACCGAGGCCCGCCAGTTCCGCGGCAAGGACGCCATCCTGTCCGGGCCCGCCGGCGGAATCGTCGGCATGGCACGGATGTCGCAGCTCGCCGGTTTCGACCGTGTGATCGGATTCGACATGGGCGGCACCTCCACGGACGTCTCCCACTTCGCCGGTGAGTACGAGCGGGTCTTCACCACCCTGATCGCCGGGGTCCGGCTGCGCGCCCCCATGCTCGACATCCATACGGTGGCGGCCGGCGGGGGCTCCGTGCTCCACTTCGACGGCTCCCGCTACCGCGTGGGTCCGGACTCGGCGGGCGCCGACCCGGGACCCGCCTGCTACCGGAACGGCGGCCCGCTGACCGTCACCGACGCCAACGTCGCACTCGGCCGCATCCAACCCGGCCATTTCCCCGGCGTGTTCGGCCCCGAGGGGGACCAGCCCCTGGACGACGCCGTCGTCCGCGACCGCTTCACCACGCTCGCACGGGAGATCCGCGAGGCGACCGGAGACGAACGCACCCCGGAGCAGGTGGCCGAGGGCTTCCTGCAGATCGCCGTCGCCAACATCGCCAACGCCGTCAAGCGGATCTCCGTACAGAAGGGCCACGACGTCACCCGCTACACACTGACCACCTTCGGCGGCGCCGGTGGCCAGCACGCGTGCCGGGTGGCCGACTCCCTCGGCATCCGCACCGTCCTCGTCCCGCCGATGGCCGGCGTCCTCTCCGCACTCGGCATCGGACTCGCCGACACGACCGCCATGCGGGAACAGTCCGTCGAGGCACCCCTGGAAGCGGCCTCCATGCCCGGAGTCCTCAAGACGGCCGACGATCTGGAGAGCGCCGCCCGCACCGAGCTCCTCGACGAGGACATCCCCGAGGACCGCATCCGGATCACCCGCAGGGCGCAGCTCCGCTACGACGGCACCGATACGGCACTGACCGTCGAGCTCACCGAGCCCGACACCATGACCCGCGCCTTCGAGGAACGTCATCGCGCCACCTATTCCTTCACCCTCGACCGTCCGGTCGTCGTCGAAGCCCTCTCCGTGGAAGCCACCGGTCTCACCGAAGCTCCCGATCTCTCCGCCCTCGCTCTCCACGAGGGCGCGCTCGCGTCCGGCTCGGCCGGACCGGGCACCGTCAGCCTTCACGCGGACGGTGCCTGGCGTGACGTGCCGCTGCACCGCCGCGAGCACCTTCCGCCCGGCGAGGGCGTGACCGGACCCGCGATCATCACCGAAGCCGGCGCGACAACCGTCGTCGACGACGGCTGGCGGGCCGTGACGACCGACGACGGGCATCTGATCATGGAACGCGCGGCGGTCACGGAGAGTTCCGACGTGGGCACGGAAGCGGACCCCGTCCTCCTCGAGGTCTTCAACAACCTCTTCATGTCCATCGCGGAGCAGATGGGCGCCCGGCTGGAGTCGACCGCCCAGTCCGTCAACATCAAGGAGCGCCTGGACTTCTCCTGCGCCCTCTTCGACCCCGACGGCAACCTGGTCGCCAACGCCCCCCACATCCCCGTCCACCTGGGCTCGATGGGGACGAGCGTGCAGGAGGTCGTCCGGCGGCGCGGCGACAGCATGCGCCCCGGCGACACCTACGCCGTGAACGACCCGTACCACGGCGGCACCCATCTCCCCGACGTCACCGTGATCACCCCGGTGTTCGACACGCAGGGTGACCGCATCCTCTTCTACGTCGCCTCGCGCGGCCACCACGCCGAGATCGGGGGCATCGCCCCCGGCTCCATGCCCGCGGACAGCCGCACCATCGACGAGGAGGGGATCCTCTTCGACAACTGGCTCCTCGCCGAGAACGGCCGCTTCCGGGAGGCCGAGACCCTGGCCCGGCTCACCGCTCCGCCGCACCCCTCGCGCAACCCGGGCACGAACCTCGCCGACCTGCGGGCCCAGATCGCCGCCAACCGTAAGGGCGTCGACGAGGTCGGCCGCATGATCGAGGACTTCGGACTGGACGTCGTGCAGGCGTACATGAAACACGTCCAGGACAACGCCGAGGAAGCGGTACGCCGCGTCATCGACACCCTCCAGGACGGCGAGTTCGCCTACGAGACCGACTCCGGAGCGGTCATCCACGTCCGCGTCTCCGTGGACCGCGAGGAGCGGGCCGCCACCGTCGATTTCACCGGAACCTCCGCACAGCTAAACACCAACTTCAACGCGCCCTCCGCCGTGGTCAACGCGGCCGTCCTGTACGTCTTCCGGACCCTGGTTGACGACGACATCCCGCTCAACGAAGGATGCCTGCGCCCGCTGCGCATCGTGGTGCCTTCCGGCTCGATGCTCGCCCCCGAGCCGCCGGCCGCCGTCGTCGCCGGCAACGTCGAGACGTCCCAGGCGATCACCGGCGCCCTGTACGCGGCCCTGGGCGTGCAGGCCGAGGGATCCGGCACGATGAACAACGTCACCTTCGGCAACGAGCGGCACCAGTACTACGAGACCGTGGCCTCCGGATCGGGCGCGGGGAACGGCTTCCCCGGAGCCCCCGCCGTGCAGACCCACATGACCAACTCACGGCTCACCGACCCCGAGGTCCTGGAGTGGCGGCTTCCCGTCCGGCTCGACGAGTTCGCCCTCAGGCGCGGCAGCGGCGGAGCCGGACAGTGGCAGGGCGGCGACGGCGCCGTTCGCCGCATCCGCTTCCGCGAGGCGATGACCGTCTCGACGCTCTCCCAGCACCGCAGGGTTCCGCCCTACGGCATGGCCGGCGGGGAGCCGGGCGCCCTCGGCACCAACCGGGTGGAGCACGCCGACGGCACCGTCACCGACCTCGGCGGAAGCGGATCGGCGCACGTCGGCCCGGACGACGTGCTCGTCATCGAAACCCCCGGCGGCGGAGGCTACGGGCCACCGCCGCACGACCACCACCAAGCAGGAGAAGAGAACGATGATCTTCGGGCGCACTGAGCGCGGCAAGCCCCCGGTCGAGCCCGTCACGCTCAAGATCCTGGTGGCCGGCGGCTTCGGCGTCGGCAAGACGACCCTCGTCGGCGCGGTCAGCGAGATCAAGCCGTTGCGCACGGAGGAACTCCTCACCGAGGCGGGCCGGCCCGTCGACGACATCAGGGGCGTGGAGGGCAAGAACACCACGACCGTGGCCATGGACTTCGGCCGCATCACCCTCCGCGAGGACCTGGTCCTCTATCTGTTCGGAACCCCGGGCCAGGACCGCTTCTGGTTCCTCTGGGACGAACTCGCCACCGGGGCCCTGGGAGCCGTCGTCCTGGCGGACACCCGCCGTCTGGAGGACTGCTTCGCCGCCGTCGACTACTTCGAGCGGCGCTCCATACCCTTCGTGGTGGGGGTCAACTGCTTCGACGAAGCGGCCCGTTACCCCACTGACGCCGTCCGGCAGGCCCTCGACCTCGACCCCGGCGTCCCCGTCGTCCTGTGCGACGCGAGGGACCGGGAGACCGTCAAGGAGGTCCTCATCCGCGTCGTCCAGCACGCGATGGCCCGCGCCGCCGACCGCCGCGAGGCCCTGACCACCTGACACACGCACGGCGACGTCACTCCGCACAGATGCGGCCCGTACCCCCGCCGACAGGGGTACGGGCCGCAGTCGTGCACGCGCGCGTGGCTCACCGAGCGGCACGCACGCGTGGAGCCCTGTTTCGCGCCCGACCTCCGGAGCCGGATACGTCGTGCTCAGTCGATCGCGTCGTCGTGCCAGCCGAAGCTCTTCTCCACCGCCTTGCGCCAGTTCTGGTACTCCCGGTCACGCACCGACGCCTCCATGGAGGGGGTCCACTCGACGTCCTTCCGCCAGTGCGACTTCAGCTCGTCGAGGTCGCCCCACACACCGGTGGCGAGGCCGGCCGCGTACGCGGCTCCCAGACAGGTCGTCTCGGAGACCCGCGGGCGGATCACCGGCACCCCGAGAACATCGGCCTGATGCTGCATCAGCAGATTGTTCTTCGTCATGCCTCCGTCCACCTTCAGGGTGGTGATCTGCACACCGGAGTCCTGGTACATGGCGTCCACGACCTCGCGCGTCTGCCAGCTGGTGGCCTCCAGAACCGCGCGCGCGAGGTGGGCCTTCGTGACGTACCGCGTGAGCCCGGTGACCACACCCCGCGCGTCCGAGCGCCAGTAGGGCGCGAACAGGCCCGAGAAGGCCGGCACGATGTACGCGCCGCCGTTGTCCTCGACACTCGCCGCCAAAGTCTCGATCTCGTCAGCGTTGCGGATGATGCCGAGCTGATCGCGGAACCACTGGACCAGTGCGCCCGTGATCGCGATCGACCCTTCCAGGCAGTAGACCGGTGCCTCGGACCCGATCTTGTACCCCATGGTCGTCAGCAGCCCGTTCTTCGAGGGAACGGGCCGGTTGCCGGTGTTGAGCAGCAGGAAGCTGCCCGTGCCGTAGGTGTTCTTGGCGGTACCGACGTCATAGCAGGCCTGACCGAAGATCGCGGCCTGCTGGTCGCCGAGTGCCGACGCCACGGGGACACCGGAGAGCTGGCCCACGGCGGTCCCGTACACCTCGGCGGAGGACCTGATCTCCGGAAGCACCGCTTCGGGGATGTTCATCGCGGAGAGGATCGACGGATCCCACTGGAGGGTCTCCAGGTTCATCAGCATGGTCCGGCCCGCGTTGGTCACGTCGGTGACGTGCTGCCCGCCGTCCGTGCCACCCGTCAGGTTCCAGATGAGCCACGAGTCGATCGTGCCGAAGGCGATCTCTCCGCGCTCGGCCCGCGTGCGCAGGCCCGGGACGTTGTCCAGCAGCCAGGCCGCCTTGGGGCCGGAGAAGTAGCTGGCCAGCGGCAGCCCGGTCTGCTCGCGGAAGCGGTCCTGGCCGTCCGTGCCGCCCAGTTCCGTGCAGAGCGCCGACGTACGCGTGTCCTGCCAGACGATCGCGTTGTGGACGGGCTTTCCGGTGGCGCGGTCCCACAGGACGGTCGTCTCGCGCTGGTTGGTGATCCCGAGAGCGCTCAACTGGTCGGCGCGCAGACCCGCCTTGGCGATCGCGCCCGCCACCACCGCCTGGACCTTGGACCAGATCTCGGTGGCGTCGTGCTCCACCCAGCCCGGCTTCGGGAAGATCTGGCGGTGTTCGCGCTGGTCGACGGCGACGATCGCGCCGCCCCGGTCGAAGATGATGCAGCGGCTCGACGTGGTGCCCTGGTCGATCGCGGCGACGTATTTCTCGGCGTTGTCCGTCATGGCGTCCCCTTACGTGTGCTTCGTCAGGAGCTGCGTGCGGGTCAGAAGGCCGCGTTGTAGATCACGGCACCGATGGCGGCACCCGCTATCGGGCCCACGACCGGAATCCAGGAGTAACTCCACTCCGATGTGCCCTTGTTGGGTATCGGCAGCAGAGCGTGCGTGAGGCGCGGCCCCAGGTCGCGGGCCGGGTTGATGGCGTATCCGGTGGGCCCGCCGAGCGAGAGGCCGATACCCACGACGAGGAACGAGATGAGCAGGACGGGCAGACCCGCGTCACCGATGCCCGCGACGTGCTTGCCTCCGCCGGCCAGCGCGAGGATGGGCAGCATCAGCGCGGCGGTGCCGATGATCTCGGTGATCAGGTTCTGCACCGGGTTGTTGATCTCGGGGCGCGTCGAGAAGATCCCCAGCGTCTCGATGGCCGTGTCCTCCTCGGCGTTCAGGTTGAACTGTCCGAGGTAGAGAAGCCAGCACAGGATCGCCCCGATGATCGCTCCGGCGAACTGCCCGAGGATGTAGAAGGGCACGTCCTCCCACTTCGTGGAACCCTCGATCGCGAATCCGATCGTGACCGCAGGGTTGATCTGGCCGCCGGACAGCGGTGCTGCGGTGTACGCCCCGGCGAGGACGCCGAAGCCCCATCCGAAGGCGATGACGATCCAGCCCGCCCCCTGGGCCTTGGACTTGTTGAGGGTGACAGCGGCGCACACACCCGCGCCGAACAGAATCAGAATGGCGGTGCCGATCAACTCGCCGACAAAGATGTCCCCGTTGGTCATGGCGGCTCCTAGGCCCTCGCCCGGGGCGAACCGCTCCGGGCCACCGATCAGGGTGCGTTTCCCATGGCTACTTCAGCCGAAGGCAGGGAGGTCCCGAGCCCCGCCCGGCGTCCGTGACGAGCGTGCCGTCGTGGCGGAATCGCCCGTGGGGGACGGCCCTGGGTACAGGTCGGAGACTCGAGCGAGGCGGTTCCCGAAGACGCTCGAATGCGGCGATGCCGACTCACACCCGGAAGTGTTCACCGGTGCCCAGGGGGCGTCAAGGTCGTGGACGGCACCGGTTCCCCGGGCGCAAAGGGGACGTGGCGTCGGACCGGCGGCGAAGCAATCGCCAAGACGGTGCTGCCCCCCTGCCGTCGAACGGCGCCTTGTCCACGCTCCGTCCACCGACCTGCGCGCCGAACACAGCCGAGTTCGCGCGCCCGTGGATCGACCAACGATATGACACGGCCACGCGCGCGTGGACCATCGGTCAGCCGGTCAGCCGGTCAGCCGGTCAGCCGGTCAGCCGGTCAGCCGGTCAGCCGGTCAGCCGGTCAGGGTCTGCCCGTACGGTTCCCTCGGCGTCGCTCCCGTGCCACGGCGGACCTGATGGCCCGGGCGCCCGGCCCGCCCCACGACCCAGCTCGCCCCGCTCAGCGCCTTCGCGGCCTCCTTGAGGGGCGCCAGACAGGCGGCGGCCTGCCGGTGGTCGCTCACGCTGCCGGGGACGCACAGCACTGTCGCCAGCGACAGGGTGACGACACGGCCGCCGGCCGACCAGGGTGTGTCGAGCACCGAGTTCGCCAGTGGGTCGAGCCTGTCCGGATCGGTGAGGACCAGGAAGTCGTCGCCACCGATGTGTCCGACGCGTGTGGCCTCGGACGCCACGACCTGCAGCGCCCGCCCCACCGCCCGGATCAGCTCGTCGCCCGCCGCGAAGCCGGCACCGTCGTTGACCTGCTTGAAGTGATCGATGTCCAGCCAGCTCAGCGCGAACATCCGGCCGGCCGCTATCCGACGGTCCACCTCACCGGTGATCGCGTCCGAACCGGGCAGCCTGGTCAGCGGGTTGAGCCCCGCCGCCTCCTCGACCCGGCTCTCGGACAGCGCGCGTACGAGGTCCGCGAGGCGTACGACACCCACGCACCGCCCGTACCGGTCGACGACCGCGACATCGTCGGACGTACGGTCCCGGTCTCCGTCCGCGACGACGTCGAGCACCTCCCAGGCCGTGGCGTCCACGCCGACCGTACGCGGGGGATCACCGAGCCGAGCGGCCGGCCGGTCGGCGTACAGCGCGTGCCCGTAGCGCCCGGACATCGACAGAAGGAACCGTGACCGGTGCACCGACCGGAGCGGAATCCCGGACGGGTCCACCAGCAGTACCCCGGACACCTCGGGCGACCCGGTGAGCAGCGCCCGTACCTGACTCGCGGATGCGGTGGCGGGGAGCAGCGCGGCCGGCCGGACGAACTGCTGTACGGACGGCCCGGTCCGTGGTGCCGCGCCGGCACCCTGGGAAAGCTCCGGAACGTATACGTCCGCCGACGGTAGCCGGGAGGGCGGTGCGAACAGCTCGCCCTGCGCGAGCTGCGCGCCCGCCGACACCGCGGCGGCGCACTGGAGTTCCGTCTCCACGCCCTCGACGGACAGGAGGGCGCCCAGTTGCTCGCAGAGGGTCCGCATCGCGCGCACCGCGGCGGGCCGCGACAGCAGGGACACGTCGAGCTTCATCAGTTCCGGCGCCAGGTCCGTCAGCAGCCGCAGCGGTACGTCACCGTCGCCGACACCGTCCGCGCAGATACGGAAGCCCTCGGCGCGCACCGCGGCCACCGCGTCCAACAGAGCGCGCTGCGGCACGTGCGTGTACGGCGGGCCGACGTCGACCGTGACCTCCCAGGGGAGTCGTCCGGCCGTGCGCACCTCGTGCAGCAGCGCCGAGAGCCGTCCGAGATCCGCCAGGGTCCCGGCGAACACGTTGACGTGCAGGGGGAGCAGAGTCTCTCTGCGCGCCGCGGCCCGGATCGCCAACGCGGCCAGCCGTCCGTCGAGTTCGGGATCGCGACGGGCCTGCGCCAGGATGTCGCCGGACTCCGGGCGGGCGAGGATCTCCAGCGCCGCTACCCCTCCGGTCGTCAGGTTGACGACCGGCTGGAAGGCGAAGCGGACAGTGTCCGTCCAGGAGGGCACAGCAGCATGATGGCGCCGCCGGCGCTCGCCGGTGGGCGATTCATGAGGTGTTCACGCAGGATTCCGGGCTCGTCACAGTGCGTACGCGAGGCGCCCCGAACACCCGTCGGCAGGCGTCAGGGCGCCGCGGTCCGGGCTCTTGCCGGCGAGTCCCGTACACGAGTGCCGGGCCTATCGGATCGCCACCACCGACGAGCCGTGGCCGAACAGCCCCTGGTTCGCGGTGATCCCGACCCGCGCCCCGGCGACCTGCCGGTCACCCGCGCTGCCGCGCAACTGCCATGTCAGTTCACACACCTGAGCGATGGCCTGAGCCGGAACGGCCTCACCGAAGGAGGCGAGGCCGCCGCTCACGTTCACGGGTATGCGTCCGCCGAGTGCCGTGGCGCCTTCCCTCAGCAGCTTGGCTCCCTCGCCCTCGGCGCAGAGCCCGAGGTCCTCGTACCACTGCAACTCCAGGGCGGTCGACAGGTCGTAGACCTCGGCGAGGGAGAGATCCTCGGGGCCGATGCCCGCTTCCTCGTAGGCCGCGCGCGCGATCGACGCGCGGAAGGTGTCGGCCGGGGGCTCCACGGCGGCGGCGGAGTCCGTGGCGATGTCCGGCAGATCCAGGACGGTGTTGGGATAGCGGGGCGTGACGGTGGACACCGCGCGGATACGCACCGGCGTCGACGCGCCGTGCAGGCGTGCGAACTCCATGCTGGACAGCACCACGGCCGCACCGCCGTCCGAGGTCGCGCAGATGTCGAGGAGCCGCAGCGGATCGGCCACCACGGCGGACCCGGCTACCTCCTCGGCGGTGACGCGTTTGCGGTAGCGCGCGTTGGGGTTCAGAGCCCCCACAGCCGCGTTCTTCACCTTGACCTGGGCGAAGTCGTCCAGCGTGTCGCCGTGCAGGAACATCCGGCGCCTCGCGTACAGCCCGAAGTACGTCGGGTTGGTCGCTCCGAGGGCACGGAACCGCAGCCAGTCCGGATCATCGGGCCGGTCCCCGCCCGCGGGGCGGAAGAACCCCTTGGGCGCAGCGTCCGCACCCACCACCAGCACCACGTCCGCCAGACCCGCGAGGATCTGGGCCCGTGCCGTGCCGAGAGCCTGGGCGCCGGACGCGCACGCCGCGTACACGCTCGCCACACGGGCTCCCTGCCATCCCAGAGCCTTCGCGAACGTCGCGCCCGCCACATACCCCGGATAGCCGCCGCGGACGGTGTCGGCACCCACGATCGAGCCGACGTCACGCCAGTCGATCGCCGCGTCCGCCAACGCCGCCCGCGCCGCCGCGACCCCGTACTCGACGAACCCGCGGCCCCATTTGCCCCACGGGTGCATTCCGACGCCCAGCACCGCCACCTCGTCCGTCACGCCGCCACCCCCGATCGCCCCGAGTTCCTCACAGCGTCGCCCCCGTCGGCCGCCAGTGCCACGTCGTCCAGGTCGTCTCCGCGTCCTCGTTCAGAACGCCGGGAACGACCTCCACCTCCATGCCCACCGTCAGGTCGGCGACGCTGATCCAGGGAGCCGCCTGACCGAGGACCACGAGGCGCTCGGATTCCAGCTCCACAGCGATCAACGCGTAGGGGGTCCACGGGAGTTCCGGGTCGGTCACATAGGGTGACGGGGGCCGGTATCGGCTGTCGGTGTACGACCAGACGCGGCCACGGGGAGACAGGGGCACCTCGGCGAGCTCGCCGCCCGGGCAGCCCGGGTTGCGGCAGAAAGCGTCCTCGCGGGGGAAGAACACCGAGGTGCACGCCGAGCAGCGTGTGCCCAGGAGGCGGAAGTCGCTCCCCTCGCCGGTGAACCACCCGGCGACCACGGGTGTGCGTGTGCGCGTCAAAGTTCCTCCCCGACATCGAATCTGACGGAACGTCAGAAGTGTGGCACGGGCGGCGGGAATTGGGCAGGGCGCCGGGTGAACCATGGGGGCGCCTCGGGCGTCGGAGTACCTGTGGGGGCGGCCGGGGCCCACGGGGGTGGATCCGGCCGCCCCTACCCGGACCACTCCGCAGACGTGTGTTCGGTGATCCGCTACAGTCCGCGTCGTGTCCGAGACCCCGCACCCGCCCGCCGATTTCGCGCCCGGCTCGCACTGTTCGAGCTGTGGTGCCCCCTACGGAGACGGCGTCTCCGACTGGCCCCGCACCTGCCCCTCCTGCGGCACGGTGGCCTACCGCAATCCGCTGCCCGTCGCCGTTGCGCTGCAACCCGCCTACGACGACAAGGGCGCCGCACTGGTCGTCATCACCCGGACCATCACTCCCGCGCGCGGCGGCATCGCCCTGCCCGGAGGGTTCATCGACCACCGAGAGGACTGGCGGCACGCCGTCGTGCGCGAACTCAAGGAGGAGACGGGCATCGACGCCGCGGCCAGAGACGTCCGGCTCGCCGACGCCATGAGCTCACCGGCAGGCCATCTACTGCTCTTCGGGCTCCTCCCCGAACGCCCCGCCGCCGAACTGCCGCCGTCCGCCGCCACGGACGAGACCGAGGGCTGGCACCTGCTGCGCCGACCGACCGAACTGGCCTTCCCCCTGCACACCTTGGCGGCCCGGGCCTGGTTCGAGGGACGGTACATCTGACGGTCAGCCCGCCCCGAGCCCTCGTATCCGCACCGGATACGAGGGCTCGCCGCCACCCCCCGTGCCGTCGGCCGCGCGCACCACCACCTCGCCTCCGTCCCAGCGGGTCACGAAGCGCTCGATCTCCGGCTCCTCCCACCCGTCTCCCCCGTCCGGCACGAGGAGCCCGCTGCCGCCACGCCCGCGTGCGGGAGCCCACGCCTCCAGCTCCAGGCCACCGTCGGCACCCCGCACGGGCACGACGGAGCCGGCTCGCGCCAGCACCGGAATCCGTGACAGGGGAGCGTCGATCAATACCTGCCCAGGCCCCTCGTACGCCTCCCCGGTCACCGTGTCGTACCAGCGCCCACGCGGCAGCTGCACCGCCCGCCGGTCCGCCCCAGGGTCCAGGACCGGGGCCACCAGGAGGCAGTCGCCGAGCAGGAAGGCGTCCTCGCAGTCGCGCAGAGCCCGGTCCTCCGGCGCGTCCCACCAGAGCGGTCGGACGTACGGCGCTCCCGTGCGGCGTGCCAGGTGCGCCAGCGTCACGAAGTACGGGAGCAGGCGATGCCGCTCGACGAGCGCCACGCGCGCGTGCTCCAGCACCTCGTCACCGAACTCCCAGGGCTCCCTGCGCCCCGCGCGCAGACTCGCGTGCGTGCGGAACAGCGGGAGGTAGGCGCCGAGCTGGAACCACCGCAGGTAGAGCTCCGCCGACGGGCTGCCGTCGAATCCGCCCACGTCGGGCCCCGAGTAGGGCACCCCGCACAAGCCGAGCCCCATCACCAGGGACAGCGACGCCCGCAGCCCCGGCCAGCCGGTGGCCACGTCCCCGGACCAGGTCCCTCCGTAGCGCTGCATGCCGGCCCAGCCTGAGCGCGAGAACAGGAACGGCCTCTCCTGGGGGACGAGTTCACGAACCCCCTCGTAGCCCGCCCGGGCCATGCCCAGCGCGTACACGTTGTGCGCCTCACGGTGGTCACCGCCCCTCCCTTCGAGGGAGTGCCGCGCCGAACGCGGCAGCGTCGACTCCCCGAAGGCCGTGAACGAGGTCGGCTCGTTCATGTCGTGCCAGAAGCCGGCGAACCCCTGTTCCAGCCTCTCCTCGTAGAGCCCGCCCCACCACGCACGCGTGCCCGCGCGCGTGAAGTCCGGATAGACGGACTCGCCGGGCCACACGACCCCTTGCACGAGGTGCCCCGCCGCATCGCGGACGAAGGCGTCCTCCACGACACCACTGTCGAACACGGCGTCGCCCGCCTCGGCCTTCACCGCCGCGTCGATGATCGACACCAGCCGGATCCCGTCCCGGCGCAGTTCCTCGGCCAGCACGGGAAGCTTCGGGAACCGCTCGCGGTCGACGGTGAACACCCGGTGCGCGTCGTAGTGGTCGATGTCCAGGTGGACGGCGTCCAGCGGCAGACCGCGCTCCTGGTATCCCGTGACGATCCGGCGTACCTCCTGCTCGCTGCCGAAACCCCACCGCGCGTGATGGTGCCCCAGCGCCCACGCCGGCGGCAGCGCGGCGGCCCCGGTCAGTGAAGCCCAGGCGGTCAGCACACGCGCGGGGGAGCCCACCATCACCCAGCAGCGCAACGGACCGCCGTCCATCCGCAGCTCGCACGTACCGGCCCGGTCGTGCCCGGAGCCGGCGCCCTCCTCGCCCTCGCGCAGGGACACCGTTCCGTCCCAGGTGGTGTCATGGAACACCAGGTGCGTGGCCGCGTCCGCGACGACCATCTGCACGGGCATGGTGATGTACAGCGGATCGTCACCCGGCCCGAAGGCCCGCCCGGGGTCCGTGTTCCACAGCCGGTACCTGCCGTCGCGCAGCCGCGGTCCGCCGGCCCGCCCGCCCAGGCCGAAGAACCGGGCGTCGGCCGCCACTTCGGAGCGTTGCATCCAACGGGCCGCGCCACCGTCGACAGGTTCCCACCAGCGAGGTGGCAGGTCGCGCCGCAGGATCACCCCGCCAGGAGTACGCACCTCGACCGCACCGTGCCGCGAGACGACGACCGTGACGCGCTCGGCGACGACCCGCCACCCCCCGTCCTTGTCGGGCTCCAGGACAGCCCGCGGGTCAGGCTCGGGACAGGGGCCCGCGAGCGCGTACGACGGCTCGGGGGCGGCCCCGTCCCAGCCCCAGAACACGGCACCGCTCACCGCGACGGTGATCCGCAGCTCGGACCGGGTGAAACGGACCACTCCGCCGCCGGGCCCCGGCTCCACACCGAGTACCGGCCCGGGCACCCGGGCCCGCTCCGCGCCCCGCTGCGGCAGACCGGTGGCGTCGGCACGCCTCCTGCGCCACGCGGCCCGCACCGTGCGCAACCCCTGGGTGGCGCCCCCCGAGCCGACCGCTTTCACCGAACGCACCAGGTCACGACCGTCCATGCTGCTCACCCTGCCACTACCGGCGCCATGCGAGTGAGTCGTTCAACTGCCGTTCACCCGTGGCGACGCCACATCTTCACGTCGCCGACCATCTGTGGCGCGCCCTGGTGCAGAAGTCGATCACATGGCATCGTCCGTGTCAGCCGCGTGACGCGCACACCCCTGCCGTGCGCGACCGACGCCCACGAAGCGCACAGTCCGGGAGCCGCCCCATGACCACCGCGAACCCCTCACCACTCTGGCAGCCCACCGACGAGGTCGTGGCCCAGGCACAGGTCACGAAGTTCCAGGCCTGGGCGGCCGAGGAGCACGGCGCCCCGTCAGGCGGCGGCTACGCGGCCCTCCACCGCTGGTCGGTGGACGAGCTGGACACCTTCTGGAAAGCCGTCACGGAATGGTTCGACGTACGGTTCCCGACGCCCTGCACGCGCGTGCTCGGCGACCGGTCCATGCCCGGTGCGCAATGGTTCCCCGGAGCGACCGTCAACTACGCGGAGCACGCACTGCGCGCCGCCGAGACCCGTGCGGACGAACCAGCCCTCCTGTATGTGGACGAGACGCACGAGGCCGTCCCCGTGACATGGTCCGACCTGCGCCGACAGGTCGGCTCGCTGGCCGCTGAACTACGGGCCCTGGGCGTACGACCGGGAGACCGCGTCAGCGGCTACCTGCCGAACATCCCCCAGGCGGTCGTCGCCCTCCTCGCCACGGCCGCGGTGGGTGGCGTCTGGACGTCCTGCGCGCCCGACTTCGGGGCCCGCAGCGTCCTCGACCGGTTCCAGCAGATCGAGCCCGTCGTCCTGTTCACCGTCGACGGCTACCGCTACGGCGGCAAGGAACACGACCGCCGCGACGTGGTCGCCGAGCTGCGCCGGGAGTTGCCCACGCTGCGCGCCGTCGTCCACGTCCCCCTGCTGGGCACCGACGCTCCCGAGGGCGCCCTGGACTGGTCCTCCCTCACCTCCGCCGACGTGGAGCCCGTCTTCGAAGAGGTCCCCTTCGACCACCCCCTGTGGGTGCTCTACTCCTCCGGCACGACCGGCCTGCCCAAGGCCATCGTCCAGTCCCAGGGCGGCATCCTCGTCGAGCACCTCAAACAGCTCGGCCTGCACTGCGACCTCGGCCCCGACGACCGCTTCTTCTGGTACACGTCCACCGGCTGGATGATGTGGAACTTCCTCGTCTCGGGCCTGCTCACGGGGACCACGATCGTCCTGTACGACGGCAGCCCCGGGTACCCCGACACGGGCGCCCAGTGGCGTATCGCGGAACGCACCGGAGCGACCCTCTACGGCACGTCCGCCGCCTACGTCATGGCGTGCCGCAAGGCCGGCGTCCACCCTTCCCGCGACTTCGACCTCACACGCGTGCGGTGCGTCGCCACCACCGGCTCGCCCCTGCCGCCCGACGGGTTCCGCTGGCTGCACGACGAGGTTCGCGACTATCTCTGGATCGCCTCCGTCAGCGGCGGCACCGACGTCTGTTCCTGCTTCGCGGGAGCCGTCCCCACGCTCCCCGTGTACATCGGCGAACTCCAGGCCCCGGGCCTCGGCACCGACCTGCAGTCCTGGGACCCCAGCGGGAAGCCCCTCATCGACGAGGTCGGCGAACTCGTCGTCACCAACCCGATGCCCTCGATGCCGATCCGCTTCTGGAACGATCCCGACGGCAGCCGCTACCACGACAGCTACTTCGACACGTATCCCGGAGTGTGGCGACACGGCGACTGGATCACCGTCACATCACGGGGCTCGGTCGTCATCCACGGCCGCTCCGACTCCACGCTGAACCGACAGGGCGTCCGCATGGGTTCGGCCGACATCTACGAAGCCGTCGAGCGGCTCCCCGAGATCAGGGAATCTCTCGTCATCGGCGTCGAACAGCCCGACGGCGGCTACTGGATGCCCCTGTTCGTCCACCTCGCCCCGGGAGCCGTCCTCGACGAGGCACTCCTGGACCGCATCAAGCGGACCATCCGCGAACAGCTCTCTCCGCGCCACGTCCCCGACGAGGTCATCGAGGTACCCGGCGTACCCCACACCCTGACCGGCAAGCGCATCGAGGTACCGGTCAAACGTCTGCTCCAGGGCGCCTCCATGGAAAAGGCGGTCAACCTCGGCTCCGTGGACAACGTCGAACTCCTGCGCTTCTACGAGGAACTGGCCCGCGCACGCGGCTGATCAGCCCCCGCAGGCGGCCCCGGACTTCGTCGAGCACTGCGCCGAAGCCCGGGGCCGACCACGCCGCGTCGGCCTCCACCTCGGACCACGGGCCGTCACCGCACCCTTCGCCAGGGTTCGGCCCGAGTGGACGCTCTTGCGGACGAAGGCCCTCTGAACTGCAGTTTCCAGAACCGGGATCGTGCGCGAGCAACTCTCCCAGCCCGCGTTGTCAGTGCCGCCGATTACTTTGAGTGAGCATTGATCGACTGTGCACTGGGGGAGAAATGGCAGACATCCGGCACCAGACCCTGCGACGAGTCCTGCGCCGCGAGATCGCGGGCACCATCGGCCTGCTGACCGACGAAGAGGACTTCCGCACGATGCGGAGCTATCGCAGCTTCGCCTTCGACGACCACACCTCCTATCTCCAACAGGTGGAATCCCTGCTGCGGAGCCTCGCGGCACAGGGCAGCCACACCACGGTGGCGCTCTTCGACCCATTGGAGTACGCCGAGTACTGCGCGGAGAGCGGGCTGGAACCCGACACCCCGGCCAGCCGTACCCGCTTCACCGCGCACCTGGCCGCGACCGGCCCCACCGTCCCGTACGACGGACGGCCCCTGGCCGAACTCGTCCCGGAACTCGTCGACGAAGCCGTCCGCCAGGCCACCTGGGAGTACGCGACCACACTCCTCACCCGCATCGGCACCTGCGCGACCTGCGGCGAGGACATCGGCCGCGCCTCCTTCATCCGCGCCGCCCACCTGCTCACCCGCGTCGTCGACACCGCCGGCCCCGGCGGCCTCCATCTGGTCTGCAGCGTCTCGACCACACCCGACACACTCGTCGCGGTCCTCCGCGTGGACCAGCGCACCGACGACGCGATTCGCCTCGACGAATCCGAAGCCCTCGAATTCACCACCGTGCTCGCCCTCGGTATCGCCACCCGGAGCGCAGGCGGACTCGTCATGCGCACCACCACCCCCGACACCACCGACCTCGTCTACGGATGGCGCCTGCGCGGCGAGAACCTCGAACCCCTCACCGCCTCCGAAGTCTTCGACGCCTACTGCACCGACATCGAGTCCGGCGACCTGGTCTCCCCGGAATCGGGCGTCGACTACGGCACACCCCCCGACCTCGGCGACACCGGAAAGGGGACGCACCACACGCACTGAACGGGGAAGGGGCGCCCCATCCGCCGATGGAGCGCCCCTCATCCCGCTTCTTCCGCCGACCGAATACCGTCCGGTCGGCCGCGGCGCCGCGGCTACTCGCCGGACAGCACCGCCTGCGCGGCGCTGCGCGCCTCTTCCGCCGTGTCCGCGGCACGCGCGGCCGCGGCCGCGCGCTCGCACTGGGCCAGCGTGTACTTCGCCAGCGTCGACCGCACGTAGGGGATCGACGCGGCCCCCATCGACAAGGAGGTGACCCCCAGACCGGTCAGCACACAGGCGAGCAGCGGATCCGACGCCGCCTCACCGCAGACACCACAGCTCTTGCCCTCGGCCTTCGCCGCGTCCGCGGACAGCGCGACCAGGTCGAGCAGTGCCGGCTGCCAGGGATCCTGCAGACGGGACACGGCGCCCACCTGCCGGTCGGCGGCGAACGTGTACTGCGCGAGGTCATTGGTGCCGAGCGACAGGAACTCAACCTCCTGCAGGACCGAGCGAGCCCGCAGCGCGGCGGACGGAATCTCCACCATCGCGCCGAACTTCGCCCGGAGTCCGGCCGCCCGGCACGCTTCCGCGAACGCCTTGGCGTCCGTACGGTCCGCGACCATGGGGGCCATCACCTCGAGATAGACCGGAAGCCCCTCCGCAGCCTTCGCGAGGGCGGTGAGCTGCGTACGCAGCACATCGGGGTGGTCCAGCAGCGAACGAAGACCCCGCACACCAAGGGCGGGGTTCGGCTCGTCGGCCGGGGTCAGGAACTCCAGCGGCTTGTCCGCACCGGCGTCGAGCACGCGCACCACGACCCGGCCCTCCGGGAAGGCCTCGAGGACCTGCCGGTACGCCTCGACCTGCTTCTCCTCGGACGGCGCGTTCGTGCTGTCGTCGAGGAAGAGGAACTCGGTGCGGAACAGACCCACGCCCTCGGCGCCGGCCTCCAGCGCCGCCGGCAGGTCCGCGGGGCCGCCGATGTTGGCCAGCAGCGGCACCTTGTGCCCGTCCGAGGTGGCACCCGGACCGGTCGAAGCGGACAGCGCCGCCTTGCGCTCGGCCGCCGAGGACTCCAGTTGCGCCTTCTTCTCGGCGGTCGGCTCCACGAAGATCTCGCCGGTGCTGCCGTCGACGGCCACCACGGTGCCTTCGGCGAGCTCACCGGCCCCGGGAAGAGCGACGACGGCCGGCACACCCAGCGCCCGAGCGAGGATCGCGCTGTGACTGGTCGGCCCGCCCTCCTCGGTGACGAATCCGAGGACGAGAGTCGGGTCCAGCAGCGCCGTGTCGGCGGGCGCGAGGTCACGCGCGATGAGGACATAGGGCTCGTCGCTGTCCGGGACACCCGGCATCGGCACGCCGAGCAGGCGCGCGACGATGCGGTTCCGTACGTCATCGAGGTCCGCCACGCGTCCGGCGAGGTACTCGCCGGCTCCCGCGAGCAGCGCCCGGTAGGCGGCGAACGCGTCGTAGACCGCTCGCTCGGCCGTGCTGCCGACGGCGATGCGCCGTTCCACATCGGCCATCAGCTCGGGGTCCTGGGCCATCATGGCCTGGGCCTCGAGTACTGCCTGGGCTTCGCCCCCCGCCAGATTGCCGCGGGCAATCAGGTCGGCTGCCACAGCCTCCACGGCCTTGCGGGCACGCCCCTGTTCGCGCTCCGCGTCCTCCGCAGGGATCTGCTTGGCCGGCGGTTCGAGAACCGCCGTTCCCATGTGCCGAACCTCGCCGATCGCCACACCGTGGCTCACGCCGACGCCTCGCAGCGTTGTCTCCATCTCACCCGTCTCCAATAGTGCGGCGGGTCCCGCCGCCGCGATGGTTGTCGAACGTGCCGTCCAGGACAGCGCTGATGTCACTGCCAGCCGAAGAGCTCGTCGCCGGACTTCACATCGCCGTCCTCGCGGACGTCGGAGAGGGAATCCGCCGTGGCCTCGAGAGCCACGACCGGGCACACCGGGGACTTTCCGGCAGCCTCTACGGCGGCCGGGTTCCAGCGGACGACGGACTGGCCGCGCGTCACGGTGTCCCCTTTGTTGACGAGCAGCTCGAAGCCCTCGCCATTGAGCTGCACGGTGTCGATGCCCAGGTGGGTAAGGACTCCGTGGCCCTCGCCGTCGACGACGACGAAGGCGTGCGGGTGGAGAGAGACGATGACCCCGTCCACGGGGGCGACAGCCTCCGAGGGCTCACGCACGGGGTCGATCGCCGTGCCGGGGCCGACCATCGCCCCGGAGAACACGGGGTCCGGTACTGCTGCGAGTCCGATGGCGCGTCCTGCAAGAGGGGACGTCACGGTGGTCATGGGAAGCCTCCCAGGGGTGGAGATGTATATGGGCCGTCACTGCCTGTCCCGGACGGCGCACTGTTTCAGCAGGGTATGTCATATGAAGTGCCGGTTCCGCACGAGAGGTCCCGGTTGGCGGCCGTAGGGCACAGGCGAAACGATTTGCGCCCGCTCCCGGCCCCCGTGTACTGTCGTACCCCTGCTTGAGGCTGAGCGGCGTCACCAAGCGTCGTTGCCTGGCAGCACCCAACTTGTCAGATCCTATCTCGGGGTCCCGTTCCGCATGCTTGCGGGACGGTGGTCAGAGAGACAGGAAATCGCTGATAGAGTCGGACTCGCCGGAAAGGGAAACGCGAAAGCGAAAACCTGGAAAGCGCCGAGGAAATCGGATACGGAAACGGTCTGATAGAGTCGGAAACGCAAGACCGAAGGGAAGCGCCCGGAGGAAAGCCCGAGAGGGTAAGTACAAAG
>NZ_JBEXGN010000006.1:346067-397319 GCF_040607345.1 Streptomyces sp. NPDC005302 | reverse complement strand
GCCCGGCGCCGGTGCCATCTCGGCCGCGGCGAAGGCGGAGACGGCGGCGATCACCGAACGGGCCGCGAGCCGTCTGCTGCCGGGCGTGACCCTGCCCCCTTCCCTTGTCTCAGCCGGCGACGGCGACGGTGATGATCTCGGGGGAGTGGGGGGACAGCGGCTCCCGGCCCCAGTCCCCGTACTGCTCCCGCACGACGAACCCGGCGTCCCCGAGTAACCCGCGCAGCGCGTCCGCCCCGAGGAACCGCAGAGTGCTGCGACTGACCTGGGGCCGCTCCCAGTCCGGGTGCTCGAACGTCTCGCTGAACGTCACCCGGTCCCCGAGCACGGGCCCCTCCACCCGGTGGCTGACCCGTACGACGCCCCCGCGCGCGTCACTCACCTCGCGCGCCCGGTCGGGCGTCCACGTCTCCCACGCCCGCGCGGCCGGATTGCGCGTCTCGAACACGAACCGGCCCCCTTCACCGAGAGCCTGCCGCACGGCGGCCAGGGCGGTGCCCACCTCGTCGTCGCCGAGGAGCACCTGGAACGCGTGCCCCGTCATCACGACGAGGTCGAACTCCCGCTCCCAGCGCACCGATCCGAGATCCCCGAGCACCCACTCGGCGGCGGCCCGCCGGCGCGCCTGCACCAGCATCGCCGCGGCGGGGTCGAGCCCGCACAACCGCCCCCCGTGCCCGGCCTCCCGGGCTCTCGCCAACAGCCGCCCCGTCCCGCACCCGACATCGAGCACGGACCGCGCGGACAACATCAGGTCCAGATAGAAGTCGTCGCCGGCCCCCCATGGGTTGAGCTGGTCGTACAGGGCGGCGAGCGACACGTCACTGAACGAACGATCAGCCATCGCAGCAGTCTCTCAGCCAACGGGTCCGTCCGAAACAGTGATCACCAAGGAATCCAGCGATCAAGCAGGTGAAGATTTGGCAAGGCCGGAGGGGTGGCCGACGGCAGCACCGCAGAGACTCCGGCGCCGCACATGACGATCGGGAATTGATGCTGCATCACATCGAGTTGTGGGTACCCGACCTCGGGCGGGCGGTCCGCTCCTGGGGTTGGCTGCTGGAGCGGCTCGGGTACACCCCGTACCAGGACTGGCCGGACGGCCGCAGTTGGCGGTCGGGGGAGACGTACCTGGTGTTCGAGCAGTCGCCCGCGCTGACGGGGGACCGCCACGACCGGACGCGTCCGGGACTCAACCACCTTGCCCTGTGCGTAGCCGGCCGTGCGGAGCTCGACGTTCTGGTCGATGAGGCACCCGGCTTCGGATGGGTGGTGCTCTTTCCGGAGCGGTACCCGTATGCGGGCGGGGGCGGCCACTGTGCCGCGTACCTGGAGGACACCGACGGCTTCGAGGTCGAGCTGGTGGTGCGGGGGGTCAGCGGATGATCCGGCCGCGGAGCACGATGCGGGCGGGGTGGTGGAGCGTCAGCGGCGTCGTGCGGGGGTCCGCCGGGTAGACCGTGATGTCCGCCGGGGCGTTCTCGGCCAGGCCCGGGAGGCCGAGGAAGGCACGGGCGGTCCAACTGGCCGCGCCGACCGCGGTATCGGCCGGAAGGCCCGCCTCGATGAGATGCCCGACCTCGGAGGCGACGTTGCCGTGGGGCGCCGAGTCCGTGCCCGCGAGGACGGTGACGCCGGCGTCGTGCGCCTCACGGACCCGGCGGATCATCTTGCGGTGCCCCTCGTGCCAGAGCCGGCCCCGGGCGTTGTCCTTGATCCCGGTGGCACTGCGCGCGAAGGCGGTGAGCGTCGGGACGTAGGCGCTGCCGTGCCCGGCCATCAGCTCCACGCACTCCTCCGGCATCCCCATGCCGTGCTCGATCGAGTCGACCCCCGCGCGGGCCGCGCCCAGCACGCCCGCGGCGGACTGACAGTGCGCCGCGACCCGGCCACCGGCAGCGTGCACGCCCTCCACCACCGCCCGCAGCAGCTCGTACGGCACGGGCGGGGCCTCGAAGTCCCAGTCGCCCATCAGCTTGCACCAGCCGTCGTGCGCCTTCGCCTCGGCCACCGCCGCGGCGACCAGGTCGTCCGTCACCGTGTGGAACGCGGCGCTGCGGGAGAGCCCGGCCCAGGCCAGCCAGCGCCCCGCTGTGATCATCCGGGGTGAGCCGGGGTCCTCGCGCAGTCCGGCGGGGATCTCGCCCAGCAGGCCGGGGAAGCGCAGAGCCGTGACCCCCGCGTCCCGGTGCGCGGCGATCTGCTCGGCGAACACCTCGGGGTCGAAGCGCGTCTCGTCGGCGACGGAACCGCCGGGATGTGTGTGGACGTCGACGAGGCCCGGCAGCAGGAACCCCCCGTCGGCGACGGTCTCCGCGGGAACGGAGGGGCGCTGGAAGGTGATCCGGTCGCCGAGCGTCCAGAGGTCGCGTACGGCGCCCTCGGGCAGGACCGTTCCGCGCAGGTGGTAGGCCATGGCGCGACAGTCTGACCGGGGACGCCGGAGCCCGGCAAGTCCGCTTGTCCCGCGCCCGGTTAATCGGTCGACATCGTCCGGTCCGACCGGGATGCTTCACCCCGATGACTTCGACTTCGCAGACACGTACGGACACGCCCGCGGCCTGGGACGAGCGCACCCAGCTGACCACCTTCCTCGACTACGCCCGCGCCACCGCCCGCGCCAAGTGCGAGGGGCTCTCCGAGGAGGACGCCCGCAAGGCGCCGCTGCCCGGGTCCCCGCTGATGACCCTCAGCGGGGTCGTGAACCACCTGCGCTGGGTGGAGTACTCCTGGTTCCAGGTCGTCTTCCTCGGCGAGGAGGACAAGGGGCCCTGGACGGACGAGGACCCCGACCGCGAGATGAGCATGGCCGTCGGTATCCCGCTGGCCGAGATCCTCGACGCGTACGAGGAACAGAGCACGCGCTACCGCGAGTTGGTCGCCGCACACGACCTCGACGCGAAGGCCGAGCGGACGATCCGCGACGGCCGGCACGTCGACCTCCGCTGGATCCTGCTGCACCTCGTGGAGGAGACGTCCCGGCACAACGGCCACCTCGACATCCTGCGGGAACTGGCCGACGGCCGGACGGGGCACTAGATCATGGGAGAGACAGGGGCGTTGAACCCGACCATCCGGACCATCACCTTCGACTGCACCGGCGACCCGTACGATCTCGGGCTGTTCTGGAGCGAGTTGCTCGGCCGGCCGCTCGCCGACGACGACAAGCCGGGTGATCCCGAGGCGGTCATCACCGACGCGTCCGGCGGCCCGACCCTGCTGTTCGTCCACGTCGAGGAGGGCAAGACGGCCAAGAACCGCGTCCACCTGGATCTGGAGCCGCACGGCCGGACCCGTGCCGCGGAGGTCGAGCGCGCCGTCGCCCTCGGCGCCCTGCGGATCGCCGACCACACCCGCCCGGACGGCGGCGGCTGGGTCGTCCTCGCGGACCCGGAGGGGAACGAGTTCTGCGTGGAGCGGGGGGAGCTGGGCTGAGGTCCGCTCCCCGGCGCCGGGACACCCGCGGGGTCCCGGGCTGCGAAGAAGGCCCGCACCCTGGTGGGCGCGGGCCTTCGTTCCCCTGGAACTTGACGTTCGTGGGCTCGGGTCAATGGGCCGGTGAAGGTCGGTTCCGAAAGGGGGCGGCTGACGAATTGGGGTGTGTCAGACCGCCGCCTCGGGGTCCTTGGAGAAACGCGGGGCCGGAACGGACTCCGTCGTCTCCGGGTAGTGGCAGGCCGTCAGGTGATCGGCGTTGCTGCCCGAGATCTGCACCAGCGGCGGAGCCTCCGACGCGCACTTGTCCGTCGCCTTCCAGCAGCGGGTGCGGAACCGGCAGCCCGACGGCGGGTTGAGCGGCGAGGGCACGTCACCCTTGAGCAGGATGCGCTCGCGGGCCGGGACGTCGTCGGCGCTCGCCTCGGGCACGGCCGACATCAGCGCGCGGGTGTACGGGTGACGCGGGTTGTCGTACAGGTCCGCGCGGTTGGCGATCTCGACGATCTTGCCGAGGTACATGACCGCGACACGCTGCGAGAAGTGCCGCACGATCGCGAGGTCGTGGGCGATGAACAGGAACGCGATCCCCAGGTCCTTCTGCAGATCCTGCAGGAGGTTGACGACCTGCGCCTGGATGGAGACGTCGAGCGCGGAGACCGGCTCGTCCGCGACGATCAGCTTCGGCTCCAGGGCGAGCGCGCGGGCTACCCCGATGCGCTGGCGCTGGCCGCCGGAGAACTCGTGCGGGAAGCGGTTGTAGTGCTCGGGGTTGAGTCCGACCGTCTCCAGGAGTTCGCGGACGCGCTTCTCCTGGCCGCCCTTCGGGTTGATCCCGTTGATCTCCATCGGGCCCGAGATGATCTTGCCGACCGTCTGGCGCGGGTTCAGCGAGGCGTACGGGTCCTGGAAGATCATCTGGATCTCGGAGCGGACCGGCGCCAGCTGCTTGCGGTTGGCGTGCGTGATGTCCTGGCCGCGGTAGTTGATCCGGCCGGCGGTGGGTTCGAGGAGCCTGGTGATGAGCCGGCCGGTCGTCGACTTGCCGCAGCCGGACTCGCCGACGAGGCCGAGGCTCTCGCCCTCGGCCACCTGGAAGTCGAGACCGTCGACGGCCTGCACCGCGCCGATCTTCCGCTTGAAGGGGAAGCCTCCCATCACCGGGAAGTGCTTCGTCAGCCCGGTGACGTCCAGGAGGGGGTTCGTGTTGCTCATGATCGTGAAGTCCCGTCTCAGTTACGTCAGTGCGACCGGGTCGCGGCGAGGTCGGCGAAGTATTCCTGGCGCTGGTCCGCCGTGAGGTGGCAGGCGGCACCGCGCCCGTCCGTGACCTGGAGCAGCGGCTGCTCGGTGGAGCAGAGCGCGCCCTCGACCTTCTCCTTGAAGGTGCACCGCGGGTGGAAGCGGCAGCCGGACGGCGGGTTGAGCAGCGACGGCGGCGAACCGGGGATCGGCGACAGCGGTACGTCGACCGGTCCGTCCAGGCTCGGCATCGAGCCCAGCAGACCCCAGGTGTACGGGTGCTGCGGCGCCCGCAGCACCTCCTTCTTGGTCCCGCGCTCCACGCACCGGCCGCCGTACATCACGAGCACGTCGTCCGCGATGTCGGCGATGACACCGAGGTCGTGCGTGATGAAGATGATCGCGGTGCCGAACTCCTGCTGGAGGTCCTTCAGCAGGTCCATGATCTGCGCCTGCACGGTCACGTCGAGCGCGGTGGTCGGCTCGTCCGCGATGAGCAGCTCGGGGTCGCAGACCAGCGCCATGGCGATCATCGCGCGCTGGCGCATACCGCCGGAGAACTGGTGCGGGTAGTCGTCCACACGCATGTCCGGCTGCGGGATGCCCACGCGGCGCAGCATCTCGATCGCGCGGTCCCGGGCCTCCTTCTTGGAGGCACCGGTGTGCTTGCGGTACGTCTCGGCGATCTGCCTGCCGATGGTGTGGTACGGCGACAGCGAGGCCAGCGCGTCCTGGAAGATCATCGACATCTTGTTGCCGCGGAGCCGCTCCATCTCCCGCTCGGAGGCGGTCAGCAGCTCCTTGCCGTCGAGCAGGATCTCGCCGTCGATGGCGGTGCGGTCGCGGTCGTGCAGGCCGAGGATCGTCAGGTTCGTGACGGACTTGCCGGAGCCCGACTCGCCCACGATGCCGAGCGTCTTGCCCTTGGCCAGGTCGAAGGTGAGACCGTCGACGGCCTTGACGACGCCGTCTTCGGTGGAGAAGTGAACCTTCAGATCCCTGACGGACAGGAAGGGCTGCTGATCGGTGCTCGTCACGGGGACGCTCCTGAGGGGGGTGATGCCGGGGTTGCTGTCGGGGGCGGGGTGCCCGGGGTCAGGCGAGCCGGATCCGCGGGTCGATGAGGGCGTACACGGCGTCGACGATGATGTTGAAGAACACGATCGCGCCGGCGGACAGGACGGTGACACCGAGCAGCATGGGCAGGTCGCTCTTGCTCACGGAGTCCACCGCGAGGCGGCCGATTCCCTGGATGCTGAAGACCGACTCGGTGATGATCGCGCCACCGATCAGGGTGCCCAGGTCGATGCCGAAGACCGTGACGATGGGACCCATCGCACCGCGCCAGGCGAACCGGAAGAAGACGTTCGCACGGGAGAGGCCCTTGGCGCGGGCGGTGCGGACGTAGTCCTCACTGAGCTGCTCGACGAGCTGCGAGCGGGTCATACGGGTGTAGTTGGCGGTGAAGATGATCGCCAGGGTCAGCCACGGGAGCAGCATCCCGGAGAACCAGTCGACCGGGTTCTCGGTGAGCGGCGTGTACGAGGGCTGCGAGAACAGGTGCACCTTGGAGACCAGGAAGAACATCGCGACGTAGCCGACGAAGTAGATCTGGAGCGAGGAGCCGAAGAGCGAGGCGGAGCTGGCGAACTTGTCCAGGAACTTGCCCTGCTTGACGGCGGCCAGCATGCCCGCGCCGATACCGAAGATCAGGAAGACCACGGCCGCGCCGAACGCCAGGGAGAGGGTCGTCGGCAGGCGGTCCAGGATCGTGCCGAGGACCGGCTCGCGGTTGGCGAACGAGTAGCCGAGGCACGGGGCGTTGCAGTTGCCGAAGCTGCCGTAATCGCGACCCACGAACACGCCCTTGAGCCAGTCCCAGTACTGCACCGGGATCGGGTGGTCGATGCCCAGGTTGTGCCGGATCTGCGCGAGCATGTCGGGCGTGCAGTTCTTGCCGCAGGACATCATCGCCGGGTCACGCGGGATGGCGTAGAAGAGGCCGAAGGTGATGGCACTGATGATCAGCAGGATGACCAGTGCGCCGAGGACTCGGCGGATGAGAAAGCGGGACATGGGGGCGTGACTTTCCGGACGGGGCGCCGTCGCCGGGGGCATGAAGGGGGGTGGGCCTGAGGGGGCGGCCGGGCGAACGGCCGCCCCCCTGGGTCGTACGGCTTACTTCATCGCGTAGAGCTTGGTGAGCGCGATGCAGGTGTTGCCGCTGTCGTAGATGACGTTTCCGACCTTGGATCCGTACATCCAGTTGCGGATCGAGTGGTAGTCCGGGACCACGGCGGACGTCTCCATGATCTGGCGGTCCACGGCGCCCCAGGCCTTGTTCGCGGCCTCGGTGTCCGTGATCTTGGCGGCGGCGTCGATCGCCTTGTTGATGCTCGGGTCGTTCAGCTGCGCGTAGTTGCTGCGGCCGTCGCCGATGTTCTTGCCGCTCCAGCAGGGGTAGAAGACGGAGTAGCCGTTCGGCCAGTCCGGGCTCCAGCCGGCGGCGAACAGGTCGAAGTCGTTGTCGATCTTGCCGATCTGGGTGTAGAAGGTCGACTTGTCGATCTGCTTGTTGACGACCTGGAAGCCGGCGGCCTCCAGAGCGTTCTTGATCGCGACGGCCTGCTTCTGGGCGTTGTCCGACTGCTGGTAGGCGATGACCAGCTTCTGGCCGACCTTGCCGGCCTCCTTCAGGAGCGCCTTGGCCTTGGCCGGGTCGCCACCGGGCTTCTTGGTCACGCCGTACAGGTCGAACTTCGCGTAACCCGGGGTCACGGGCGAGAGGACCGTGGTGGCCAGCTCGCTGGTGGAGGCGCCACCGCGGATCGTCTGCAGCTGCTGGTGCGGCCAGGCCCAGTTGATGGCCTGACGGACCTTGACGTCCTTGACGCGGGTCATGTTGATCGGCCAGTAGTACGTGACCGTGTCGACCTCGGTGAGGACGCGCTTCTTCAGCTTGGCGTTGGTGAGCACCTGGGCGATGCGCTCGGCCGCGACCTCGTTGAAGATGGCCATCGCGTGCTGGTCCTTGCCGGAGTCCGCGATGAAGCGGTCCGTGGCGGCCAGCGGCTGGAAGCCGAACTGGAAGACGAACTCGTTCGGGTAGTTGTTGCGGATCGAGTCCGTCGCCGGGTCCCAGTGCTCGTTGCGCACGTAGGTGAGCGACTTGCCGATGCTGCGGCTGCCGATCTTGTACGGGCCGGAGGAGAAGGGACGCTTGTCGTACTTCTCCTTCGTGTCGTTCTTCTTGCTCACCAGGCCGTAGCCGGGCATGGCGAGCGTGAAGTTGAAGTCGGCACGGGCCTCGTTCAGGTGGAACGTGATCGTCTTGCCGTCGACCTCGATGGAGGCGAGCTTCTTGCCGCTGTAGGGGCCCTTGTACTTGTCGCCGCCGACCAGCCACTGCTGGACGTAGCGGGGACCCTCGGTGACGAAGGAGGCGAAGAGGCGCTCGAAGGTGTGGCGGAGGTCATCGCCCGTGATGTCCGAGCCGTCCTCCCACTTCAGGCCGTCCTTCAGCGTGAAGGTCCAGGTCTTGCCGCCGTCCTTCGTGGTGCCGGCGTCCGTGGCCGCGTCACCGACGAGGGTGGCGCCGCCCTTGTTGTCGATCTTGTAGCCGGTGAGGCCGCGCAGGATCGGCCGGGTGATGGCGCCCTCGGTCGACACGTATATCTGGGCCGGGTCCATGTGGTCCATGTCGAACTGGTCGAGCGAGTAGATCGTCCCGCCCTTGACCGCTCCCGGGACCTCCGGCGCGGGGCCGGTGGAGTCGGCCTTCGTGCCGACCAGGATCGCCTTGGTCTTGGAGCCGCTGACCGTGGGGACCTTGCGGCTCGACTTGTTGTCGCTGCCGCCGCCACAGGCGGTCAGCACGGACGACGAGGCCGCGACCACGCCGGTGGCGATCAGGAAGTTTCTACGGGAGAAAGACATGGAGAATCCTGCCTTATAGGGACGATCGAGACGGATGATCCGGCCGCACGACACTGAACCGGCCGGGTGGAGCTGTGGTGGCTACCGCTTGGACTTCGGGTCGAGCGCGTCGCGCACCGAATCGCCGAGCAGGTTGAAGGCGAGGACGAAGATCACCATGGACACGCCCGGGAAGAGCATGAAGGTGAGGTCCTCGGTGTAGAACTGGGCGCCGCGCTGGATCATGACGCCCCAGTCCGGGGTCGGGTCGATGATGCCGACGCCGAGGAAGGCCAGGCCCGCCTCCGCGGTCACGTACGCCGGGAGCATCAGGGTGGACTGGATGATGATCGGAGTCCACAGGTTGGGCAGCAGTTCCTTGAACACGATCCGCCGCGAGGAGGCGCCGGTGACCTTGGCGGCCTCGATGTACTCGCGCTCACGGAGGCCGAGGACCTGACCGCGCAGCAGACGCGCGATGGAGGCCCAGCCGAAGCCGGAGAGGACCACGATCAGGGAGATGGCCCGCAGCGAGGTGGGGATGTTGTCGTCGGGGGCGACGAACAGTCCGTAGACCACCGGCATGAAGGCGATGAAGAACAGGGTCGAGGGGAACGACAGCAGGATGTCGATGACCCGGCCGACGAAGTAGTCGGTGCGGCCGCCGAGGTAGCCCGCGGTGACACCGACGATCACGCCGACGATCGTGGTCACCAGCGTCGCCGCGACGGCGATGCCCAGGGAGGTGCGGATGCCGTAGAGCAGGAAGGTGAAGACGTCCCGGCCGAGCTGCGGCTCGATGCCGAACCAGAACTCCGAGCTCATCCCGCCGTTGGCACCGGCCGGGTAGGAGAAGGCGTCGAGGAGTTCAGGGCGCTCGCTCGCGTAGGTCGTGTACGGGTTCTTCCCGTACAGCTTGGCTATGAGCGGGGCCAGAATCGCGATCGCAAAGAAAAAGATCACGATGTACGCGGATATGACACCGGTGCGGTCACGCTTGAACCGCTTCCAGGCGAGTCGCCCGGGGGAGCGACTCTCCGAGCCCTTGGGGTTCAGCGACGTATCCGGGATCGATCCGATCTCGTCGGTCACCTCAAGCGATGCGGCCGCGGAAGGAGTGGGGAGTGTCATGGTGCTCCATGCCCGATGGGGTCAACGGCATCCGCAGGGCGCTCCCTACGGGCTACGCCGGACTTTTTCAACGCAATTCATGCAAGGTCAATAAAATCTCGGTCGCCTTGGGTTTCTCTTTACTTTCTTTACCTCCGCATGACCCAAGCGTAACTACGCGTGTAGCGCACTGTGGCCGTACTGTGTCCAGATTCGGACCAACTGCGCGAAACGGTCAATGAGTTCGATAACCGGACGGTGGAGTCTCGGAATGCGTACATGTGGTGCGCGCAAATGAACGGTTCCGCATCGAACCGTGCAGATCCATTGCGTGGATCGTCAAGATCCTTTGGTCAGATCTTCAAGATCCTTTACGAGATCCTCTGACGCGCCGTCCGGTGCGCCCCCTCCCGGATCGACGCCCTGCGATCCATCTGGACGACTTCGCCACCCGGAAGGGTGGAGTGAATGTGCGATACGGCTCATATGGACAGATATTGGGCCGTAAAGGCACGACGCACCGGAGCCGAACGCCCGACCCCGGCGCCGGCGGCACAGCGCACTCTTGAGGAGGCACTCCATGCGTGGAGCCACGCACGCCAGATGGGCCGCATGTGCGGTGGCGGTAGCCCTCGCGGCGACCGCCTGCGGGGGCGGAGGGAGTGACAGCGGCGGCGGCGACGGCTCCGGCACGGTCAGTGCCTCCTGGGGCGACCCGCAGAACCCGCTGGAACCCGCCAACACCAACGAGGTGCAGGGCGGCAAGGTCCTCGACATGATCTTCCGCGGGCTGAAGCGGTACAACGCCAAGACCGGCGCCGCCGAGGACATGCTCGCCGACAAGATCGACACCTCGGATTCGCAGAACTTCACGATCACGATCAAGGACGGCTGGAAGTTCAGCAACGGAGAGGCCGTCACCGCGCAGTCCTTCGTGGACGCCTGGAACTACGGCGCCAGCCTGAAGAACAACCAGAAGAACGCGTACTTCTTCGGGTACATCGACGGCTACGACAAGGTCCACCCCGACTCGGGCAGCCAGAGCGCCGACACCCTCTCCGGGCTGAAGGTCACCGGCACGAACACCTTCACCGTCAAGCTCAACCAGAAGTTCTCGACCTTCCCGGACACCCTCGGCTACGCGGCCTTCTCGCCGCTGCCCAAGTCGTTCTTCGACGACCACGCGGCCTGGGTGCAGAAGCCGGTCGGAAACGGCCCGTACACCATCAACTCGTACACCAAGGGCTCGCAGATGTCCCTGGTGAAGTGGGACGACTACTCCGGTGACGACAAGGCGAAGAACGGCGGCGTGACCCTCAAGGTCTACACCGACAACAACACCGCCTACAACGACCTGCTGGCCGGCAACCTCGACCTGGTCGACGACGTGCCCGCCGCCCAGCTCAAGAACGCCAAGAACGACCTCGGCGGCCGGTACATCAACACCCCGGCAGGCATCATCCAGACGCTCGCCTTCCCCTTCTACGACGCGAAGTGGAACACCAGCGGCGCGAAGAAGGTCCGTCAGGGACTGTCCATGGCGATCAACCGCCAGCAGATCACCGACACGATCTTCCAGAAGACCCGCACCCCCGCCAGCGACTGGACCTCGCCGGTGCTCGGCGAGAAGGGCGGCTTCCAGAAGGGCCTGTGCGGCGACTCCTGCGACTACAACCCGACCCAGGCCAAGAAGCTGGTCCAGGAGGGCGGCGGCCTGCCCGGCGGCCAGGTCAAGATCAGCTACAACGCGGACACCGGCTCCCACAAGGAGTGGGTCGACGCCGTCTGCAACTCCATCAACAACGCCCTCGGCAACAACAAGGCGTGCGTCGGCAACCCGATCGGCACCTTCGCCGACTTCCGCAACCAGATCGGGCAGCACAAGATGCCCGGTCCGTTCCGGGCCGGCTGGCAGATGGACTACCCGCTGATCCAGAACTTCCTGCAGCCGCTGTACTACACGAACGCCTCGTCCAACGACGGCCAGTGGACCAACAAGGACTTCGACAAGCTCGTCAACCAGGCGAACGCGGAGACCGACACCGGCAAGGCCATCAAGCTCTTCCAGCAGGCCGAGGGCGTCGTGCGGGACAACATGGCCGCCATCCCGCTCTGGTACCAGAACGGCAGCGCCGGCTACTCGGACAAGGTCTCGAACGTGGCGCTCAACCAGTTCAGCGTCCCGGTCTACAACGAGATCACCGTCAACTGAGCCGCCCGGGGCGGGCCCGCCGCGCGGGCCCGCCCCACTACCTCCGGAGCACTCATGGGACGGTATGTCATCCGGCGTCTGCTGCAGATGATCCCGGTCTTCATCGGCGCCACACTGCTCATCTTCCTGATGGTCAACGTGATGGGCGACCCCATCGCGGGCCTGTGCGGCGACCGGCAGTGCGACCCCGCCACGGCCGCCCAGCTGCGCACGGAGTTCGGCCTCGACAAGCCCCTGTGGCAGCAGTACCTGACCTACCTGGGCAACATCTTCACCGGCGACTTCGGCACCGCGTTCAACGGACAGCCGGTCACCGAGCTGATGAAGTCGGCCTTCCCGGTCACCATCCGGCTGACGATCGTCGCGATCCTCTTCGAGATCATCATCGGCATCACGCTCGGCGTCATCACCGGCCTGCGCCGCGGCCGGCCCGTCGACACCGGCGTCCTGCTGCTGACCCTCGTCGTCATCTCCGTGCCGACCTTCGTCACCGGCCTGCTGCTCCAGCTGCTCCTCGGCGTCGAATGGGGCTGGATCAAACCGTCGGTCTCCCCGGAGGCCACCTTCGGCGAGCTGATCGTGCCGGGCCTGGTGCTCGCGTCGGTGTCCCTCGCCTACGTGACCCGGCTGACGCGGACCTCCATCGCGGAGAACAGACGGTCCGACTACGTCCGCACGGCGGTCGCCAAGGGCCTGCCCCGGCGCCGGGTCACCATCCGGCACCTGCTGCGCAACTCGCTTATCCCCGTGGTCACCTTCATCGGCACCGACATCGGCGCGCTGATGGGCGGCGCGATCGTCACCGAGCGCATCTTCAACATCCACGGTGTCGGCTACCAGCTCTACCAGGGGATCGTCCGTCAGAGCACCCAGACCGTCGTCGGCTTCGTGACCGTCCTCGTCCTCGTCTTCCTGGTCGCCAACCTCCTCGTCGACCTCCTGTACGCCGTACTCGACCCGAGGATCCGCTATGCCTGAGCAGCCGCCGTACGAGGAACAGCCGCACCACGGCCCCGAGGGCCCTCCGAAGGAGGACCTCGCCATCGCCGGGACGGGCTTCGGCGGCCCGATGGATCTGGGGTCGAGCGAGGCCGAGACGCTGGAGCGGACCCCCGGCGGCCCCGAGGGGACCGGGCCGGCGGAGAAGCCGCGCTCCCTGTGGTCGGACGCCTGGCGGGACCTGCGCCGCAACCCCGTCTTCATCGTCTCCGGGCTCGTCATCCTCTTCCTGGTCGTCATCTCCATCTGGCCCGGACTGATCACCTCCCAGAGCCCGCTCCAGTGCGACCTCGCCAAGGCCCAGGAGGGCTCCCAGCCCGGACACCCCTTCGGCTTCGACGGCCAGGGCTGCGACGTCTACACCCGGACGGTCTACGGCACCCGGATCTCCATCAGCGTCGGTGTGCTCGCCACGCTCGGGGTCGCGCTCCTCGGCTCGCTGCTCGGCGGACTCGCCGGCTTCTACGGCGGGGTCAGCGACTCGCTGCTCTCCCGGCTCACCGACATCTTCTTCGCCATCCCCGTCGTCCTCGGCGGCCTGGTCCTGCTGTCGGTGGTGACCAGCAACACGATCTGGCCGGTCGTCGGGTTCATGGTGCTGCTCGGCTGGCCGCAGATCTCCCGTATCGCCCGCGGCTCCGTCATCACCACCAAGCAGAACGACTACGTCCAGGCGGCCCGCGCCCTCGGCGCCTCCAACTCCCGGCTGATGCTGCGGCACATCACCCCGAACGCGGTCGCCCCCGTCATCGTCGTGGCGACCATCGCGCTCGGTACGTACATCTCCCTGGAGGCGACCCTGTCCTACCTGGGCGTCGGTCTGAAGCCCCCCACGGTCAGCTGGGGGATCGACATCTCCTCCGCCTCCGCGTACATCCGCCAGGCCCCGCACATGCTGCTGTGGCCGGCCGGCGCGCTCGCGATCACCGTGCTCGCGTTCATCATGCTCGGCGACGCGGTGCGCGACGCCCTCGACCCGAAGCTGAGGTGACCGACGTGCTGCTCGAAGTGCGCGACCTGCACGTGGAGTTCCGGACCCGGGACGGAGTCGCCAAGGCCGTCAACGGGGTCGACTACAGCGTCGACGAGGGCGAGACGCTCGCCGTCCTCGGCGAGTCCGGCTCCGGCAAGTCGGTGACCGCCCAGGCCATCATGGGCATCCTCGACACACCGCCCGGGAAGATCACCGGCGGCGAGATCCTCTTCCAGGGCCGCGACCTGCTGAAGCTCAAGGAGGAGGAGCGGCGCAAGGTGCGGGGCGCCGAGATGGCGATGATCTTCCAGGACGCGCTGTCGTCCCTGAACCCCGTGCTCAGCGTCGGTGAACAGCTCGGCGAGATGTTCACCGTGCACCGCGGGATGTCCCGCAAGCAGGCCCGCTCCAAGGCGATCGAGCTGATGGAGCGGGTGCGCATCCCGGCCGCCGCCGAGCGCGTGCGCGACTATCCGCACCAGTTCTCCGGCGGTATGCGCCAGCGCATCATGATCGCCATGGCGCTGGCCCTGGAGCCCGCCCTGATCATCGCGGACGAGCCGACCACCGCGCTCGACGTCACCGTGCAGGCCCAGGTGATGGACCTGCTCGCGGAGCTCCAGCGCGAACTCGGCATGGGACTCATCCTCATCACCCACGACCTCGGGGTGGTCGCGGACGTCGCCGACCGGATCGCGGTGATGTACGCCGGACGGATCGTCGAGACCGCACCGGTCCACGACATCTACAAGGCGCCCGCCCACCCCTACACGAAGGGGCTGCTGGACTCGATCCCGCGCCTCGACCAGAAGGGGTCCGAGCTCTACGCGATCAAGGGGCTGCCGCCCAACCTGATGCACATCCCGCCGGGCTGCGCCTTCAACCCGCGCTGTCCGATGGCCCAGGACATCTGCCGCACCGAGGTGCCGCCGCTCGCGGAGGTCGACGCGGACCGCGGGAGCGCCTGCTTCTTCTGGAGGGAATGCCTCGATGGCACAGACAGCCACTGAACCCCTGCTGGAGGTCAGCGGGCTGGTCAAGCACTACCCGCTCACCCAGGGAATCCTGTTCAGGAAGCAGGTCGGCGCGGTCAAGGCCGTGGACGGGGTGGACTTCGCCCTCGGACGCGGCGAGACCCTCGGCATCGTCGGCGAGTCCGGCTGCGGCAAGTCGACGGTCGCCAAGATGCTGGTCAACCTGGAGAAGCCGACCGACGGGACGATCAAGTACAAGGGCGAGGACATCACCCGGCTGTCCGGCCGGGCGCTCAAGGCCGTACGCCGCAACATCCAGATGGTCTTCCAGGACCCGTACACCTCGCTCAACCCCCGGATGACCGTCGGCGACATCATCGGGGAGCCCTACGAGATCCATCCCGAGGTGGCTCCGAAGGGCGACCGCAGGAAGCGGGTCCAGGACCTGCTGGACGTGGTCGGGCTCAACCCCGAGTACATCAACCGCTATCCGCACCAGTTCTCCGGCGGCCAGCGCCAGCGCATCGGCATCGCCCGCGGCCTCGCGCTGCGGCCCGAGATCATCGTCGCCGACGAACCCGTCTCCGCGCTCGACGTCTCCGTGCAGGCCCAGGTCATCAACCTGCTGGAGAAACTCCAGGACGAGTTCGACCTCAGCTACGTCTTCATCGCGCACGACCTGTCGATCGTGCGGCACATCTCCGACCGGGTCGGGGTGATGTACCTCGGGCGCATCGTCGAGACCGGCAGGGACGCCGAGATCTACGACCACCCGACGCACCCCTACACCCAGGCGCTGCTCTCCGCCGTGCCGCTGCCGGACCCCGAGGCCCGGGAGCACCGGGAGCGGATCATCCTCTCCGGGGACGTGCCCTCGCCCGCGAACATCCCCTCGGGCTGCCGGTTCCGCACCCGCTGCTGGAAGGCGCAGGAGCGCTGCTCGCTGGAGGTGCCGCTGCTCGCGGTGCCGGCCGTGTTCCGGATCGGCGACAGTCCGGCCGCCCACGACTCCGCCTGTCACTTCGCCGAGGAGAAGCAGGTCGTCCCGCCGGAAGAGCCTCCGGGCGGGGTGGCATAACCGCACAAATGTGAGCGAACGTCGTTAACACACAGGCAACTTGACGGAAGCGGTACCGATATACGGACACGCCAAGGTGAACACCGTACGGCCGTGCGGGTGCCGTAAACGAGCCGGGGTGCGCCATGTCACCCCGGCTCGTTGCCGTTCTCGGCGCGTTCGGCTCAGGTCAGGGCGAGGGCGCGCTTCAGGAAGTCCACCTGGAGAAGGAGCAGGTTCTCCGCCACCGTCTCCTGCGGGGTCATGTGGGTGACGCCCGACAGGGGCAGCACCTCGTGCGGGCGGCCGGCGGCCAGCAGGGCGGAGGACAGCCGCAGGGTGTGCGCCGCCACCACGTTGTCGTCCGCGAGCCCGTGCACGATCATCAGCGGCCGGTGCGGCTCGGCGGGCGCGGACAGCCCCTCGTCGGTCACGAGTGAACTCCCCGCGTAGGCGGCGGCGTTCGTGGCCGGATCGCCGAGGTACCGCTCGGTGTAGTGGGTGTCGTACAGCCGCCAGTCCGTGACGGGCGCGCCCGCGATGCCCGCGTGGAAGACGTCCGGGCGGCGCAGCACGGCGAGCCCCGCGAGCCAGCCGCCGTACGACCAGCCGCGGATCGCGACCCGCGACAGGTCCAGCGGGAACCGCTCCGCGAGCGAGTGCAGCGCCTCGACCTGGTCGTCGAGCGTGACCGTGAAGTCGTCGCGGATCGCCTTCTCCCAGGCGGGGGAGCGGCCCGGGGTGCCGCGGCCGTCCGCGACGACCACCGCGAACCCCTGGTCGGCGAACCACTGCGAGGTGAGGTACGCGTTGTGCGCGGCCAGCACCCGGGGGCCGTGCGGACCGCCGTACGGATCCAGCAGAACGGGCAGGGGATTGTCGCCGTCGTAGTCGGTCGGCATAAGCACGGCGCATGAGATTTTCTGTGCGCCCCCCTGAGTGAGGGTCACGCGCGGGGACAAACCGGGATGTTCGGCGTACGAGGTGACGGTCGTCGCCTTCTTGCCGCCGCGCAGCACCTGTACCTGGGCGCCCGGCCGGTCGAGCACCGACGACACGAGCACGGTCACGCCCCCGGCGCGAACGGCCGAGTGCACGCCGGGCTCCTGCGACAGGCGCTCCACGCCCAGCTCGTTCACCCGGTACACGTGCACCTCGCCGGTTTCCGGCAGGGCCGCCGCCTCGCCCGCCGACGCCGCGACCAGCACGTCGTCGGCCGACACGTCGAGCACCGCGCGGACGTGCAACTGCGCGCCCGTCAGCGGCCGTTCGCCGAACGCCAGGACCCGTGCGCCTCCCTCGTCGACGATCCGGACGAGCTGTCCGCCGGGGCTCCAGCACGGCACCCCGGGGAAAAGATCAAGCCAAGTTGGATCTTCGTCGGCGTGCACCATCCGGGTCGAACCGGAGTCCGGATCCACGGCCAGGAACAGCTGGCTGCGCTGGTCCCGCGCCTGGACGAGGATCAACGGCGCACCTGCCGCTGACCAGTGCGCATGCGCCAGATACGGGTACCGGGCCCGGTCCCAGGAGACCTCCGTGCGGGCCCCGTCCAGGCCGGCCACGAACAGCCGCACCTCCGCGTTGGCGCTGCCCGCCGACGGGTACGCGACCCGCTGCGGTTCGCTCTCCGGACGCGCCGGATCGGAGATCCACCAGCGCTGCACGGGCGAGTCGTCGACCCGCGCGACCAGCAGCCGATCGCTTTCGGGCGACCACCAGAAACCGCGCGAACGCCCCATCTCCTCGGCCGCGATGAACTCCGCCAGACCGTAGGAAACCGACCCCGATCCCTCCCCGGGATCCGGCTCCGCGAGCGCCCGGTCGTCCTCGCCCCCGGCCCCGACGACCCGCAGGGCGCCCCCGGCGACGTAGGCCACGAGCCGCCCGTCGGGTGACGGCCGCGGGTCGATCACCGGCCCCGGGACCCGGAGTTCCCGTGCCGTCCCGGCCCGCAGTTCGGCGGTGAACAGCCGCCCCGAAAGGGTGAAAGAGGCCAGCTCGACGGCCATGTCCGTGGCATATCCGACGATGCCCGCACCGCCCTCGCGGCTGCGTTCCCGGCGCGCCCGCTCCGCCGCGGAGAGCCGCTCCGTGGCACCCCGGAGGAGCACCGCGGGGTCGGCGGCCGGCCGCTCCCGGCCCTCCGCCACGTCGAGAACCCACAGTTGGTTCGCCCGGTCCGTACCGGACGAGGACCGCAGGAACACCACACGGGAACCGTCCGGCGCCACGGTGAACGCCCGTGGTGCTCCGGAGGTGAACCGCTGCGTCCGGGCGGACCGGCGCGGGAAGGACAGAGGCTCGTTCGTCATCCCCCGACCATATTGGCCATGCGCCCCCTTGTGCGGCCGTGCGCCGATCGATGCGCGCGTACGGATAGTTATGATCACTAGCGCTGCGTGGGTAAGAACCTGCTGGCTGCTGGAACGACGTACCCGACCCCGTACGAGCCTCGTACGGGGATCTGTATGTCACCCGTACAACCCCCCTGGTCCCTGGGAACTTTGGAGGTGAGCCGCCGTGGCACTTTCGATTTCGGCGGTGGTGCTGCTGGCGATCATCGTCTTCATCCTGGTGAAGAAGTCAGGACTGAAGGCCGTTCACGCCTTGGTGTGTGTCCTGCTCGGGTTCTACCTCGCCTCGTCGACGATCGCTCCGACGATCAACGACCTGACGACCAACATCGCGGGGATGATCGGAAGCATCAAGTTCTGACCCGTCAGTCCTCGGACGCGTACGAGACGAAGTCGGCCCAGGCTCCCGGCGTCAGGGTGAGCCGGGGGCCGGCGGCGTCCTTGGAGTCACGAACGTGGACGACGCGGGGGGTGGTGGCCACCTCGACGCAGGACTCGCCGCTGGTGCCGCCGCTGTAGCTGCTTTTGAACCACGCCGGTTCAGAGCCGTCCGGGGCCGAGTTGGTGCGGATCATGTTTCTCCCAGCAGTTGTTCGATGAAGGCCAGAGATTCCCGTGGCGGGAGAGCTTGAGCCCGGATGGTGCTGAACCACAGGTCAAGGATCCGGAGTTGCTTCAGTTCGGAGACCGGCCTGCCACTGAACACGCCATCGGCACGCCCCACAGCGGCTCCGTCCCCGAACTTCAGCAGTTCGATCCTGCCGTCCAGCCCGGGATGGGCGTCGCTCTTCGTCGGCATCACCTGAAGCGTGACGTGACGCACTCGCCCCACCTTCCGGAGACGTTCGAGCTGCTGCTTCCACGCCATTGTGCCCCCGACTTCCCGGCGAAGTGCGGCCTCTTCCAGCACGAAGTTGATCGACGGTGACGGCTCTCGCTCGAAAACCGACTGCCGGGCCAGGCGAGCCGCCACCATGCGCTCCACATCGTCCGGGGAGTACGGCGGCTGCGCAGCTTCGATCAACGCCCGTGCGTGGTCGGGGGTCTGCAACAGGCCGGGGAGGGTGTTGCACTCGTACACCCCGATCTCAACGGCTTTGGCCTCCATCGCCGCCAGGTCCCGCACCTTTTTGGGGTAGCTGACCTTCTTCACGTCCTCCTGCATGGCCGAGAGCAACCCGCCTGCCGACAGCACCTCGTCGGCCCTGTCCAGGTATTCGGGGCGGGGGATCCGCTTGCCCGCCTCGATCTTGTACACCATGTCCTCGCCGTACCCCACGGCCTCACCGAACTCCGCTGCCCGCATCCCCACCGCCTCGCGTCGCAGCTTCAGCTGGCGTCCGACGGTCGCGACCACCGCGATGCCCCAGTCGTCGTCCGGGTCCACCTCCCACCCCGGCTCGTCCGCCTCGCTCTTGAGCCGCCTCACGCTGTCGTCCACCGACATCCCGCACCCCTCCGCCGTACCGCCGAACCCGCAACGCGACCTACCCGTACGACGGTTCCGGACAGCCCGGACACCACCGGACAACCTCCGGACAGTCACCGTACGTACCGGCGTCGTCACTGTTCACGGTAGGTGCGCACCGCCACGCTGAGTGACGTGAATCAAGAAATCGCCGACCCCGAGGCCCGGCTCACGGCGCCCATCAGGAACTCCAGCGTCCTTCTGTCGCCGACACCGCGGGGAGCCCGCCTCGCCCGGCTGCTGGCCACGGAGCAACTCCGGTCCTGGGGAATCCCCTTGGACAGGGCGCCGCACGTCGTCGCCGAGCTGGCGGCCAACGCGGCGACGCACGGCAGGGTCCCGGGCCGCGACTTCCGGCTCACCCTGTACGTCGTCGGCGGCACCCTGCGGATCGAGGTCGCCGACACCCGGGGCGACCGTGTCCCGCGCATCCAGGATCCGGTGGGCGAGGCGGAGTCCGGCCGTGGGCTGGTCCTCGTCGACGCCCTGGCCGACCGCTGGGGTGCCGTGACGGGGCCGCCCCCGCGCAAGACGGTGTGGGCGGAGATCGACCTGCCACCGGGACCCGGCCGCCTGTGCTGCGGTGCCGGGGACGGTCTTTCCCAAGGAACTCACGAGTGAAAGGACCCGGCCAAGCCCCACCCCTCCCGCCCCCGGCGCAAACTCACTCGCGCGAGTGAACATCACCGACTCGGCTGGATCCGGGGCCCGTTGGCTGCCCTACGCTCGGCGCGACACCACCGCAGACATGCGACGGCCCTCGCCGGGGAGTGCAATCCCGAGGCGAGGGCCTGACCACCGAGGAAGTTAGGCCCTTCCTGATGGACACCAAAAACCTTAGCGCGCCCCCGCACGCCCAGTCCCGTGTTGCCGCCAACAAGCACACGAACCGACGTCCCGAGCGGGCCGGTGGCGTCATCCACGACAACACCCGCCACACCGACCGTTTCACGGTGATCGGCAACCACCTCACACAGCACCCGAACCTGTCCGGGCTCGCGATCGGACTGGGCGCCCACATCCAGTCGCTCCCGGCCGGTCACCCCGTCGACATCAGGTCCCTCACCCGCCGCTTCCCCGAGGGCGCGACGCGTATCGCGGCCGCGCTGCGCGAACTCGAAGCCCACGGCTACCTCCGACGCACCCGCGAACGCGTCCCCGGCGGCCGGATCGTCACCCGCACGGTCTCCTGCAACCAGCCGGGACGAGGGGGTGCGGCCGGGGCCGTGACCCGGAGCGAGGCGGGGGCCGTGCACGAGGGTGACGGTGAGCCCGGACAACGCCCCGCCCCTCCGGGCCCGGCGGCGACCGCGGGCCCGCCCGAGCGGCGAGAACGGCCGGAGCCGACCGAACAGCGCCCGCCCGGCAAGGCGCTCCCCGAGGTGCCCCGGCCGGCCTGGCCCGCCCCCGCGCTCCTCCGGGCGGCCACCGACCTGCTCGCCGGCCTCCACCGCCACGAACCCCGCCTCCTGCTCTCCGCCCGTGACACGGCGCACCTCGCCCCGGGCGTAGCCGCCTGGCTGGAGCGCGATGTCAGCCCCGGTGCCGTGGGGCTGGCGCTGACCCGGGACCTGCCGTCCGAAGGGCTCAGGCGCCCGGCCGCGCTCCTGGCACACCGGCTCACGGTCCAGTTGCCCCCGCTCCCGCCGTTCCGCACCCCCGCACCTCCACCGGACGTCCGGCATCCCCTCCGGACCTGCGACGGCTGCGAGCGGGCGTTCCGGGCGCCGGAACCGGGCCGCTGCCGCGACTGCCGACCGGTCCCCCGAGGGGCCGCCTGATGCCCGGCAGTGGCCTCGCCGTCCCGATGCTCCGCGTGCCGCTCTCGCCGTCGCGCGTGAGCTGACGGGTCACCCCGGTCACCCCGGTCGGCATTTCGCCCCCGGGCCTGCCCGAGCCCGGCCGGGCCGTCGCCTCGTAGGCTGGCCCCATGACGGAACTGCCCGACCGGCGTCTGCTCCTGGTGCACGCGCACCCGGACGACGAGTCGATCAACAATGGCGCGACCATGGCCCGCTACGCGGCCGAGGGCGCCCATGTGACGCTGGTGACCTGCACCCTCGGCGAGGAGGGCGAGGTCATCCCGCCCGGACTCGCCCATCTCGCCGCCGACCGCGAGGGCGGACTCGGCCCGTTCCGCACGGGTGAGCTGAGCGCCGCCATGAAGCAGCTCGGCGTCCACGACCACCGCTTCCTCGGCGCCCCCGGGCGGTTCCGCGACTCCGGGATGATGGGCGTCGAGCAGAACGACCGCCCCGGCGCCTTCTGGTCCGCCGACCTGGACGAGGCCGCCGACAGTCTCGTGGAGGTCGTCCGCGAGGTGCGCCCCCAGGTGCTGGTCACCTACGACCCGGACGGGGGATACGGGCACCCCGACCACATCCAGGCCCACCGCGTCGCCACCCGCGCCGCCGAACTGGCCGCCGACCCCGCCCACCGCCCCGACCTCGGCGACGCCTGGCGGATCACCAAGACCTACTGGAACCGCATGCCGCGACCGGTCGTCGAAGAGGCCTTCGCCCGGCTGCGCGCGGCGCTCCCCGAGCTGCCGTTCGAGCGGGCCGCCGCCGTCGACGACGTACCGGGTGTGGTCGACGAGGCGACCGTCACCACCGAGATCGACGGAACCGCGTTCGCCGCCGCCAAGATGGCCGCGATGCGGGCGCACACCACCCAGATCACCGTGGACGGCCCCTGGTTCGCCCTCTCGAACGACCTGGCCCAGCCCCTCTTCACCACCGAGTACTACGAGTTGGTGAACGCGCCGCGCCCCGCCGCTCGGGAGACGGACCTCTTCGAGGGCATCGAGGGGCGCCGGTGAGGGACGTACGAGAGACGAGCACGACCGGGCGAGGGACGGAACTGTGATGAGTACGACGGGACAGCGCGGCGGCGGAAGCATGCTCGCGCAGCCAATGACACGGCCCTCGGGCGGGCGCGTCGCCGCCTACCTGGGGCTCTTCCTGCTCGGCGCGGTCGTCGGGGCCGCCGGGGCGCTGGTACAGCCCGGCTGGTTCCCGCTCGGGCTGCTGCTCGCGCTGGCGGGCGCCGCCGGGCTCTTCCTCGGCGGATCCCGGGCCACCGGAACCCGGGCGGGGGCCGTCGCGCCCGCGGCCGGCTGGGTGCTCGCCGTCGTCCTGCTCACCGCCAGTCGCCCGGAAGGGGACTTCCTCTTCGGCGCCGGGATCGGTTCCTACCTCTTCCTCCTCGGAGGGATGGCCGTCGCTGTGATGTGCGCCACCCTGGGTCAGGGGCGGCAACCGGGCGGCTCCGGCGCCCGACTTGGCAAGTGACGTACTACTTCGCCGTATCGGTCAGGTGCGGGTCCCGTGCGAGTTTCCTCATCGGGCGAGGTTTGCGCGCCGTACACGGCCAGTATGGTGGTGCGCGCCGCCGAGCTGCCCGAGATGAGGTCGAGGAAACGGGCGGCGGAGCCAACCGGGAGAACCTGCCTTGAGTCGTGAAACTGACAGTTCGTCCTCCGGGCCCAACGGGCGCGGTGGAGCCGCGTACCCGTCGGGGACGCCGCCGTACGGGACCCCCGCGGCTTCCGAGAGCGGTGCCGACGCGGGCCGTTCGGCCGCCGGCAAGCCGCCGGAGGAGCGCAAGACCGAGACCACCCTGACGACCCGGATCCGGATCAACATCCCCGGATCGCGGCCCATCCCGCCCGTGGTCGTCCGCACACCCGTCGCGGACTCCGACGCGCCCGCCCAGGGCGGCGACGGCGCGAACACCGGTGCGGCACAGCCGTCCCGCGGCGTGAGCGCGCCCACGGGCACCTCCGCGGCGGCCACCACCACCGCGGCCCCGTCCGTGCCGGCCCCCGCGGCGGCACAGCCCGGGGACCAGCCCGGCGGGCCCGACGAGAAGACCAGCGACTGGTTCGCCCCCCGCAAGTCCGGCGCCCCCAAGGGCGGCCAGGGCGGCGGGTCGACCAACGGGGCGGGACTGCCCGGCGCTTCCGCTCCCTCCGGGCCCGCAGGCGCTGCCGGCCCCGCGGGCCAGGGCGGACCCGCCGGCAACCGGCCCGGCACCGGACGCCCGGCGCCGTCCGGCGGCGCCGGACCGCTGGGCATCACCGGCGGGGTCCGCCCCGGCGGCCCGAACGGCGGCGGCACCAACGGCGCCGGCCTGCCCGGTGCCACCGGTGCCGGACCCGTCGCGCCCGGCCACGGCGGCGGTACGGGGTCCTTCGACGTCTCCGGCGCCCTGCGGGACACGGGCTCGTTCCCGGCCATCGGTTCGCACGGTGGACCCGGCGGCCCGGGTGGTTCCGGCGAACCGCGCCGCGACGACCTGCCCTACTTCTCCGAGGGCGGCCAGGGCGGCCCGTCCGGTGCGACCGGCGGTCCGGTCACCGGTGACGGCCCGCTGCTGCCTCCGGCCGGCCCGGGCGTCGCTCCCGGCAGCCTGGCCGCGGCTCCGGGCCACGGCTCCGGTCCCGGCAACCCGAACCCGGGTGCGGGCCAGGGCTATCCGGGCGGCGGCCTGAGCGGCGGTATCAGCGACGACACCGCGATCCTCACCCCGCAGAAGCCGGCACCCGACCCGGGCCCCGGCGGCTACGGCGCCCCGGTGGACAACGTCTCCGGGCACACCCTGACCAGCGGCATCCCCGTCATCAACCCCGGCCAGAACTCGCCGTTCGGGCCCGGTTCGCACCCCGACGGGCCGCTTCCGCACACCCCGCCGAAGCTCCCCGAGCCGGTCCAGCAGCCGCCCGCCGCGGCGAAGCAGACGAAGAAGAAAAAGGGCCGCAACAAGCCGGCGCTCCTCGGCGCCCTCGTCGTGGTCCTGGCCGGCGGCGCCTACGGCGCGGGCCTGCTCATGAACCACTCGGACGTGCCCAAGGGCACCACCGTGCTCGGCGTCGACATCGGTGGCGGCACCCGCGACGACGCGGTCAGGAAGCTCGACGACGCGTTCGGCGACCGTACGAACAAGGCGCTCAAGCTGTCCGTCGACGGGGACACGGTCTCCCTCAAGCCCGACCAGGCCGGACTCCAGCTCGACGCCCAGGCCACCGTCCGCGCCGCCGCGGGCAGCGACTACAACCCGATGTCCGTGATCGGCTCGCTGTTCGGCCGCCAGCGGGTGGTGGAGCCGGTCATGCCGGTCGACGAGGAGAAGCTCCAGGCCGCCCTGGAACGTGCCGCGAGCGGCTCCGGCTCGGCGAGCGACGGCACGATCAAGTTCCAGCCCGGCAAGGCCGTTCCCGTCTACGGCAAGGTCGGCAAGGGCATCGACATCACGCCCTCGATACAGGCCGTCGAGGACGCCTACCGCGCCCAGGTGGAGACCGACTCGGCCACTCCGGTGAAGGTGGCCACGACGACCCGTCAGCCGACGGTGTCCAAGGACGCGGTGGACCAGAAGATGGCGTCGTTCGCGACGCCGGCGATGTCGGCGAACATCACCGTCCGCACGGACGCCGCCCACACCATCTCCTTCAGCCCGCAGAACTCCATCTGGAAGTTCCTGAGCGTCCAGCCGGTCGACGGCAAGCTCGTCGAGCGCTACGACCTCAAGGTGCTCAAGTCGCTGTACGGCGGCGCCTTCGACGGCGTCACGGTCACCAAGGGCGACGGCAGCAAGAAGGCCATCAGCCCCCAGGAGGTGGCCTCGGCCGTCGGCCGGGCACTGCTCGGGAAGACGGCCGCGGACCGCGTCGTGACCATCCCCACCGACCCCAGTTAGCGTCGGCCGCGGGCCGCATCAGGCGCAAAGAGGGCATCCTGCCGGGTTCGTACCGGCAGGGTGCCCTCTCGTCGTATGACATCTGTCATCCGGGACCGAGGACACTCCGCACTGCCGCCGCGACCCCCTCCGCCGCGACGATGGATCACATGACAACCACTGCGACTGCGGCGGCCACGACCTCGGTGGTCGGGTTCGAATCGGTGACCAAGAGCTACGGCGACGTCCGGGCCGTGGACGCCCTTACGCTCGACCTGCACCCCGGCGAGACGGTCGCCCTGCTCGGTCCGAACGGCGCGGGCAAGTCGACCACGCTGGACCTGCTGCTCGGCCTGAAGAACGCCGACAGCGGCACGGTCCGGGTGTTCGGCACCAGCCCGCGCGAGGCGATCGTCGCCGGCCGCGTGGGCGCCATGCTGCAGAGCGGCGGCCTGATGGACGAGGTCACGGTCGGCGAACTGGTCAAGCTCGCCTGCGACCTGCACCCCCGGCCCTACCGCGTCACCGACGTCCTCGCCCGCGCCGGCATCACCCAGATCGCCGACCGCAAGGTCAACAAGCTCTCGGGCGGCCAGGAGCAGCGCGTCCGCTTCGCCCTCGCCACGGCCGGCGACAGCGACCTGATCGTCCTGGACGAGCCGACCACCGGCATGGACGTCACCGCCCGCCAGGCCTTCTGGGCCACCATGCGCGAGCAGGCCGACCAGGGCCGCACGGTCCTCTTCGCCACGCACTACCTGGAAGAGGCCGACGCCATCGCGGACCGCGTCCTCGTGCTCCACCGGGGACGGCTGCTGGCCGACGGCACCGCCGCCGAGATCAAGGCCAGGGCGGGCGCCCGCCGGGTCGCCTTCGACCTGGAGGGCCCCATCGACGAGACGCCGCTGCGCTCGCTGCCCTTCCTCACCTCGATCGACGTGTCCGGACAGACCGTCCGCATCCAGTCCGCCGACGCCGACGCGACCGTCCACGCGCTGTACGGACTCGGCGTCTACCCCCGCAACCTCGAAGTCGCCGGGCTCGGTCTCGAGCAGGCATTCGTCGCCATCACCGCCGCCGAAGAGGCCAACCGCACCGCCGCCGAGGAGGCGACCTCCAAGTGAACAGCCTGATCAAGCTGGAGATCACCCGCGCCCTGCGCAACCGCAAGTTCCTGTTCTTCTCGGTCATCTACCCCTCGGCCCTGTTCCTGCTGATCGCGGGCAACGCCGACAGCACGACCAAGGTGGCCGGCACCGGCCTGACCCTGCCGACCTTCTTCATGGTCTCCATGGCCTCCTTCGGCGCTCTGACCGCCGTCCTCATGGGCAACAGCGAACGCATCGCCAAGGAGCGCGAGAGCGGCTGGGTGCGGCAGTTGAGGCTCACCACGCTGCCCGGCCGCGGCTACGTCCTCGCCAAGACGGCGAGCGCCGCCGTGATCAGCCTGCCGTCGATCGTCATCGTCTTCGTGGTCGCCGCCGCGGTGAAGGACGTACGCCTGGACGCCTGGCAGTGGCTCGCGCTCACCGGCGTGATCTGGGCCGGCAGCTTCGTGTTCGCCGCGCTCGGCGTGGCCATCGGATACCTGGCCAGCGGTGACGCGGTCCGCCCCATCACGATGATCGTCTACTTCGGCCTGTCGATGCTCGGCGGCCTGTGGATCCCCTCGACGACCTTCCCGGACTGGCTGCAGAACATCGCGAAGTGGCTGCCCACGCACGCGTACGCTGCCCTGGGGCAGGCCATCGAACTCGGTGACGCCCCGCACGCGAAGGACATCGCCATCCTCGTCGTCTTCTTCGCCCTCTTCGCGGGCGGCGCGGCGTGGCTGTACCGGAAGGACACGCTGAAGGCGTGAGTGCCATGACGGAAGACTCGCTGCCGGACCAGGCCCGAACGGACCGGCTGGTGCGGATGGGGCAGTCCCCCCGCGACCTCCGCGAGGCGCTGCGCAAGTCGGTCTGGATCGTCATCTGGCTGGTGTTCCTCAGCTCACCGGTCCACGACCTCGTGTCCGGCGACCACACCACACCGGCGGTCGTGGCCGGCTGGGTGGGCCTGGCCGGCTTCGTCGCCATCTACCTGACCCTGGTCTTCCGGAACATGGGCAAGGCCTCGGCCGGCACCCTGAGCGTGGCGCTCATGATCCTCACCCTCGGCGCGCTCGCCACCGTCCTCTGCCTCACCCTCGGCCCGCCGTGGCTCGGCCTGTTCGTGTACGTCTCGGTGGCCTGCGGGACGGCGTTCCCGCTCCGCGTCTCGTACTGGACGATCCCGCTCACCGCCGTGGTGATGCTCCTCGTCGGCCTGCACGGCGGCGAGGAGGACGCGCGCAACCTCGTCCTCCTGGTGGTCCTGATCGGCTACGCGATGACGGGCGTACGCCAGCTGGTGCGCACCACGGTGGAGCTGCGCCGGGCGCGGGCCACCGTCGCCCAACTCGCCGCGAACGAGGAGCGCCTGCGGCTCGCCCGGGACCTGCACGACCTCCTCGGCCACTCACTGTCGCTGATCACGCTGAAGAGCGAACTGGCCGGGCGCATGCTGCCCGACCACCCCGACAAGGCGGCCCAGCAGGTCGCGGACATCGAGCAGGTGAGCCGCCAGGCCCTCGTCGACGTCCGTGAGGCGGTCACCGGCTACCGGCGGCCCCGGCTCGCCGGTGAACTCGCCGGAGCACAGGTCGCGTTGACGGCCGCGGGTGTCGTCGCCGACCTGCCGGCCGAGCCCGACCTGCACGATGTGTCCGCGGAGAGCGAGTCCGCGCTCGCCTGGACGCTGCGCGAGGCGGTCACCAACGTCGTACGGCACAGCGGCGCCCGGCGCTGCACGGTGGAGCTCGTCCGCCGCCAGACCCTGGACGGCGCCGTCCTCGAACTGTCCGTCGAGGACGACGGCTCGGGCGGATCCGCGGGCGGCACCCCAGGCAACGGCCTGACGGGGCTGACCGAACGCCTGGAGAAGGAGGCGGGATCGCTGGAGGCGGGCCGCACCCGGCGCGGGTTCCGGCTGGTCGCCCGCGTCCCCCTCACCGGCGATCGGGCCCCTGTGGGCCCGGCGGACGACACCGTAGGATCCGGTGCATGAGCCGCACGATCAAGGTCCTGCTCGCCGAGGACCAGTCGATGGTCCGCGAGGCGCTGGCCGCCCTGCTGGGACTGGAGCCGGACATCGAGGTGGTCGCCCAGGTGGCCCGCGGTGACGAGGTGCTGGCGGCCGCCCGCGCCCACGACGTGGACGTGGCGCTCCTCGACATCGAGATGCCGGGCATGACGGGCATCGAGGCGGCGGCGCAGGTCCACCGGGAACTCCCCGGTATCAAGCTGCTCATCCTCACGACCTTCGGCCGTCCCGGCTATCTCCGCAGCGCCATGGAGTCCGGCGCCGACGCCTTCCTCGTCAAGGACGCCCCGGCCGCCCAACTCGCCGCGGCCGTACGCAAGGTGCTCGCCGGAGAGCGCGTCATCGACCCCACCCTGGCCGCCGCCGCACTCGCCGGCGGCGCCAACCCGCTCACCGACCGCGAACGCGAGATCCTCCGCGCCGCGGCCGACGGCTCCACCAACGCCGAACTCGCCACCGCCCTCCACCTCTCCCAGGGCACGGTCCGCAACTACCTCTCCACGGCCATCCAGAAACTGGCGGTCCGCAACCGCGCGGAAGCGGTGAGGACGGCTCGGGAGAAGGGGTGGCTGTGAGGGGCGACGGTCTGCCGACCCCCGTCAATCGCGTCTGATCAGCTCCGGGTTGATGTCCCGGCCCACGAGGGGCAGCGTCCCCACGGCCGCGGCCCCCACCACACCGAGTGCGGCGATCCCCAGCAGCGGCAGCCCGGCCGTGTCCCAGAAGACCTCGCCTCCGCCGGTGACGAGATAACTCGACTCCGCGAGCCTGCCCGCGACGAGCGCCAGGACGAGCCCGATCGCGAGCGGCAGGACGACCTGGGCACACTGAACGGCCCGCAGCGTTCTGGCCCGTGCTCCGATCAGGGTCAGGGCCGTGACGTGCGCCCGGCGTTCGACGGCACGGTCGGTGACGGAGACGAGGAACGCGGCGAGGCCGATGACCAGACCCATGACCATGCCGAGGCCGAGCAGGCTCTCGATGACGCCGATCTGCTGGAGTCCGTCGATGTTGACGCCGATGGGGTCGACATCGGCGGTCGGGGCGGCCGCGCCGATCCCGTCGAGCACCCGGCGGACGGCATCCGGATCGGAGCTGCCCGTGAGGACGTAGCGGGCCGACTCCGGGCGCGCCCCGGCGGGCAGTTCCGAGGGCGGGACCAGCACGGCGGCGCCACCGACCGCCGAGGGGTCGTGGGCGCCGTAGACGACGCGGTCGGACGGCAGCGTGAGGGACAGCGTGGTGCGCCGTCCGTCCCTCCGGATCCTGAAGGGGAACACGGCGCCGGGGTGCACGCCCGGGTCGGCGGCGGTGTTCGGGTCGACGAGCCGCAGGACCCTGCCGTCCACGCAGCCCTCGGAGTGCTCGACGAACTGCCGTAGTTGTGCGCAGGTGGCGACGAGCGCGGTGACCCGCGGTTCCACCTGCGAGCCACCCTTGAGCGACACCCACGAGTCCATCGTCAGGGCGTGGGCCCGGACGCCCGGCACGTCCGCGAGGTCGCTCTGCCGGCGGGAGGTGAGCCCCGACAGGGCGATGGAGTAGTCCTGGGCGGGGCTGTCGGGCCGGGTGACCTGGTTCTCCTCGATCAGGATGCCCTGGGCCAGCGAGGCGGCGTACACGAGGAGGACGAGTCCCGTGACCACGCGCATGGCGCTGCCCGGTTCCACCTCGTTGCGGCGCATCGCCAGGTTCAGGGTGAGCGACTGCGTGGCGCCGGCGACCTTCCGGGCCAGCGTGTACGAGAGCAACGGCAGCGTCAGGACCAGGCCTGCGCCGGTCAGCAGCACACCGGCCGGGACGAGGAGTGCGGCCGGGCCGTCGCTCGAAGCCGGGTGGGTCGTCAAGCCGGTCGCGCAGTAGCCGGTCACGATGCCGAGGCCCGTGATCAGCAGAAGACCGCCCCATCGCGAAGGTGCTCCGGGCAGCGCGGTACGGCGCACGGCGAGCGGGTTGGTCGCCGCGCTCCGGGCGCTCGCGCGTCCGACGAACCAGGCGAGCGCCGGACAGCCGATCAGGCAGACGCCGACGGTCGTCGGTGAGAGGCCGCCGTCCGCCGGGTACCACCGAAGGCCCGGCAGCCCGGTGCGGGACATCACCTGGTTGAGGACCGTGTACTCGCCCAGGCCCAGCACGGCGCCGAGCAGCGAGGCGACGACCGTCTCGGCGGCGTTCACCCGCTGTGTGCCCTTGACGCTCAGGCCGAGCAGGCGCAGAGCGGCCAGGCGCCGGGTGCGGCTGGCCGCGGAGAGCCGCGCGCAGACCGAGAGGAAGACGCCCAGGGGAAGCAGGACGATGGTGGCGAGGGCGAAGCGCAGGATGGTCAGGGTGGAGGGATCGACGGCGGGGATCGGCGCGTAGCCGTAGCCGAATCCCGTCAGGACGCGGGCCTTGCCGCCGAGTTGGGCGCGGGTCGTACCGACGTACGCGTACAGCTCGTCCGGGTTGGTCAGGCCGGCGGCGCCGATCAGGCCCTTCTCGTCGCCCGGCAGCAGCCCCTTGAGGGCGGGCTCCTCCCGCAGCAGGGCGTGAACCCGGGGGGAGACGAACACCTCGCCCGGACCCGGGAGTCCGCGCAGGCCGGGCGGGACGGCGGAGGCGTCCGTGCCGCGGGCGACGAAGACGCGGGTGAAGGCCTTCGAACCGTGCGGGTCCGAGCGCTCCAGGACCAGACTCGACCGCGCGGAAGGGGCGTGGGAGGACGTGGTGGGTTCCCTGGCGGCGGCCCGCCCGTCGTGCGCGTCCAGGATCGCCGGGATGGTCAGGACCAGCGCGAGACAGCACACCCCGAGGGAGCCGCCCGCGGCCATCAGCAGGAAGCGGACCCGGTTGCCGCGTCCGGCACCGAGCAGCAGACGCAGCCCGAGCAGGAACTCCTTCACAGCGGCTCCCCCGGGGACAGCACTCCGTCGGTCATCGAGTAGCGCCGGTCGGCCTGCGCCGCCACCGCCGGATCGTGGGTGACGAGGACGACCGCGGTGCCCTGCGAGCGGGCCAGACCGAGGAACTCCTCCAGCACGGCGGAGGCGTTGGCGCTGTCGAGCGAGCCGGTGGGTTCGTCGGCGAAGACGACGGCCGGCCGGTGGACGAGGGCCCGGGCCACGGCGACGCGCTGGCTCTGGCCCCCGGACACCTGCGACGGCCGGCGCTCGCGCAGTCCGCCGAGTCCGAGGCGGCCGAGGACCTCGCCCGCGGCGGCGAGGGCGGGGCCCTTGCGCCGGCCCGCCAGCCTCAGGGGCAGGGCGGTGTTCTCCTCGATGGTCAGCTCGGGGAGCAACTCGCCGTACTGGAAGACGAATCCGAAGCGTTCGCGGCGCAGCGTGCTCATCTCGTCGTCGCTCAGCCCGCCGAGCGTCCGCCCCTCGAACCGCACCTGGCCCCGGGCGACGGGCAGCACGCCCGCCAGGCAGTACAGAAGCGAGGACTTCCCCGAACCGCTCTGCCCGGTGATGGCGGCGACCTCCCCGCGCGCCACCGAGAGATGCGCGTCCCGCACGGCGGGCTGAGCACCGTAGGAGAGGTCGACTCCCGTGGCCGAGAGGATCTCCGGGGCATGGATGTCCGAACTGCTGATGGCTTCCCCCAAGAAGCGAACGGGCCCAGGCACACACCCCTGGGCCCTCGGCCGTGCGGCTTGCTGCCTACCGTCGGTAGTGCTTGGTCACGGAGCAGTTGTCGGGGTGCAGAGAGCCCCGGTCACGGCAGACACGTATGTACGCGTCGGACGTGTAGCGCTCGTCGCCGCTCCAGTTCAGGTAGTCCTGCGGGACGGTCTTCTTCTGCTTGCCGTTGTACCGGCTCCAGCTGTAGCCCTCGACGCGGACCTGCGTGTACACGTTGTGCCCGTCGCCGTTGTCGGCGTCCTTGAGGTTGCCCTTCCACTCGAACGCGCCGTGGTTCGTGCCGGCGGGCCAGAACGTGTACTGGCCGGAGTTGAGTTCCGCGCCACCAGTGGTGAGCTTCGGAATGGCGTGCCACGAGCTGGCGAACGCGGTTCCGGCACCGGCCGCGAACAGGCCGGCCGCCAGGATCCCTACTGCGAACTTCCGCACTTGATTCTCCCGTTGTTTGACGGCCCTGGTGGTCATGTTGCGTTCAGGGCCGTGGCGGAGAGTAACAAGGAGTCGCGGGGCGAAAACATCGCATACGTGCGGCTGTTGGTGATTTGGTGGGGGTGTTCTGTTCGGGGGGCGGGATTGCTTTTCTGGGAACTTGCCCGGGCTTGACCGGAAGATGTTCATGGGGGAGGCAACCGGAGGTGGGGATCTTTCGTCGCCTCTGGGGGGTGTCAGTTGAGCATCGCCCTTGCTGCCAGGGCCTGTTGGCGGACCCGGGTGGCTGCGGGTTCGTCGACTGCCGACACCACGTCGGCGTAGGCGTCGAGTTCGGCCGCGCCCGTCAGGAAGTCGCCTCGCTGCACGAGGAGTTGGGCACGCTCGTAGCGCAGTCGGGCCGGGTGGGACGGGAGTAGCAGGGAGAGTTCGACCGCCCAGAGGGCCACGTCGGAGCGTTCCGGGCGGGCGGTGGCCCAGGCGCGGACGTTGTTGAGGATGCGCAGGACCACGTCGAGCGGGTCGGCGGGGGAGAGCATCGACGGGTCCAGCGGAGCGCCGGTCGCGCCCGCGACGAGGAGTTCCGCGTCGGCCCCGGCCAGGACCCGCCCGCCGTCGAAGGGGTCCGCGAGCACCTGGTCCTCGGCCGGTCCGAAGCCCACCACGAAGTGGCCGGGCAGCGCGACCCCGTAGACCGGCGCGCCGGCCCGGCGGGCGACCTCCATCCACACCACGGAGAGCAGGATGGGCAGCCCGCGGCGCCGTCGCAGCACCGTGTGCAGCAGGGACGACTCCAGCCGCTGGTAGTCGGCCGGCGATCCGCGGAAACCGCAGCGCCCGCCGAGCAGTTCGGCCAGCGCGGTCGCCCAGGAGCGGGGGCCGCCCGGGCGGAACGGCAACCTCCCCGCCAGCTCGTCCAGTTCGATCTGCGCCGCGTCGATCCCCGCCTCGTCGAGCGTGCCGTCGGCGGAGGCTCCCACGAGCAGGCAGAGCAGGGCGAGATCGGGACGCCCGGCCCGCGCCTCCTCGGCGAACCGCCGCCGCACCTCGTCGGCTCGCTCGTTCTCCGGGGGCTGCGGGGAAGACATAGCGGGTTCGTGCCCCTTCACGCCGATCGATACGTCTCGGCACCGCCGGACGTCTCCGGCGCCGTGGCGGCCGCGCCCTCGGACGCGTCCCGCTCCGCTCCCGCCGGCCCCGTGGGTCCCGCGCCCTCCGCGGCTTCCTCGCCCGGCGTCCACCGGTAGTGGTGGTACGCGTGGTGGGCGGCGAACCTCAGGCCGGCGTACAGGGTGCGGGCCGCCGTGTTGTCCGTCTCCACCTGGAGCCAGGCCGCCGACGCGCCCTCGGCCAGGGCGCGGTCGGCCAGGGCGGCCATCACGGCGGTGGCGAGACCCCGGCGCCGGTGTGCCGGGTCCACTTCCACGGCCGCGAAACCGGCCCAGCGGCCGTCCACCACGCACCGCCCGATCGCGGCCGGCGGCTCACCCTCCGCCCCCGGAACCGTCGCGAACCACACCGAGGGCCCGCTGCCCAGCACCCGCAGGGCCACCTCGCCGACCCCCTTGCGCTGGTAGCGGCCGAGCCACGACGCGTCCGCCGTCCGGGAGAGCGTCACCTCGGGGGCCTCACGGTCGGCGAGCGGCGCGAGGGCGCCGATCCACAGTTCGGCGGTCACCTCGTTCGACCAGCCGCGCGCCTCCAGGTGCGCGCACAGCAGCTCCTCCGTGCCCTCGGCGCCGGTGCTGGTCTGGATGTAGGCCGGGAGGCCACGGGCGCCGTACCAGTCCCGGACCAGGGTCAGCGCGTCGTCCAGCGGCACGCCGGGGTCGCCCAGCGGCAGCACGGAGTTGGCGCGCCGGGTGAACCCGCCGGCGGCGCGCAGCTCCCAGCCGCCGAGCCGCTCGCTCTCCACGGGACGCCAGGCCCGGGCGGCGACCCGCGCGAGCTCCTCGTACGACGCCGCGGGACCGCGCCGCCGCGCCGGAGCGGCCGGGACGACCTTGCCCGCGACCAGCGTCGACTCCGCGATCCGGACCCGCTCACCGGTCCGTCGTGTGATCAGCAGCACACCGTCGTCCCATGATGTGAGAACACCGACCGTATCGGTGAACTTCTCCACCGTGTCTCCATCGTCGGTCAATCGTCGAACTGAGACGCGTTTTCCCACGTCAGCAGCGGTGATACGGACCTCGAGTCGGCCGGAAGCAGAGATTTCCACGGGTCGGTCCACCCCTCCTGTTCGGATCATGCCCAAGAACGGAGATACTAGGGGCGGGCATCGACGACGCCGCGCTCCCGCGCGCCAGGCGGCGGAGCCTACGCAGGCCCGCCAGCGCCCTATCGAGGAGGAACGACAGCGTGACCTACGTCATCGCGCAGCCTTGTGTCGACGTCAAGGACAAGGCGTGCATCGAGGAGTGCCCGGTCGACTGCATCTACGAGGGCTCCCGGTCCTTGTACATCCACCCGGACGAATGCGTCGACTGCGGAGCCTGTGAGCCGGTGTGCCCGGTCGAGGCGATCTTCTACGAGGACGACACTCCGGAGGAGTGGAAGGACTACTACAAGGCGAACGTCGAGTTCTTCGACGAGCTCGGCTCGCCCGGCGGCGCCAGCAAGCTCGGCCTGATCGAGCGCGACCACGCCTTCATCGCAGCCCTTCCGCCGCAGAACCAGTAGCACCGGTGAGCGGACCGCCGGGGCTTCCCCGGCGGTAGCTCCAGGAGCGCCGCCTCGGTCCCGTACGGCCCCGATCGCTCCGATCGCCGTACGGGACCGAGGCATTTGCCGTTCCGGCCCGTGCGGCGGCCCGTGCCGTCCGAACGGGCCGTGGGCGGGGCCGCCAGCACGACAACGTACGGGCCGTACGTACGAGAAAGTGAGCCCGATCCCGTGTCCGCAGTCTCCGACCGGCTTCCCACCTTCCCCTGGGACAAGCTGGAGCCCTACAAGGCGACCGCCGCAGCTCACCCGGGCGGCATCGTCGACCTGTCCGTCGGCACACCGGTCGACCCGGTGCCCGAGCTGATCCAGAAAGCTCTGGTCGCCGCCGCGGACTCGCCCGGCTATCCCACGGTGTGGGGCACGCCCGAGCTGCGGAACGCGCTCACGGGCTGGGTGGAGCGACGGCTCGGCGCACGGGACGTCACCCACCGCCACGTCCTGCCGATCGTCGGCTCCAAGGAACTCGTCGCCTGGCTGCCCACCCAGCTGGGCCTCGGTCCGGGGGACAAGGTCGCCTACCCGCGCCTCGCGTACCCGACGTACGAGGTCGGCGCGCGGCTCGCCCGGGCCGACTACGTGGCCTACGACGACCCGACCGAGCTGGACCCGACGGACCTGAAGCTCCTGTGGCTGAACTCCCCGTCGAACCCGACCGGCAAGGTCCTCTCCGCGGCCGAGCTGACCCGGATCGTCGCCTGGGCGCGCGAGCACGGCATCCTCGTCTTCTCCGACGAGTGCTACATCGAGCTGGGCTGGGAGGCCGAGCCGGTCTCCGTCCTGCACCCGGACGTCTGCGGCGGCTCCTACGAGGGGATCGTCTCGGTCCACTCGCTGTCCAAGCGCTCCAACCTGGCCGGCTACCGCGCCGCGTTCCTCGCGGGCGACCCCGCCGTCCTCGGCGAGCTGCTGGAGATCCGCAAGCACGGCGGCATGATGACCTCCGCGCCGACCCAGGCCGCCGTGGTCGCCGCCCTCGGGGACGACAGCCACGTCCGTGAACAGCGCGAGCGCTACGCCGCCCGCCGCGCGGCCCTGCGCGACGCGCTGGTGGACCACGGCTTCCGTATCGAGCACAGCGAGGCGAGCCTCTACCTCTGGGCCACCCGCGACGAGTCCTGCTGGTCGACGGTGGCGCACCTGGCCGAACTGGGCATCCTGGTGGCCCCGGGCGACTTCTACGGCGAGGCCGGCGAGACGTTCGTCCGCGTGGCCCTGACCGCCTCGGACGAACGCGTGGCCGCCGCGGTGGAACGCCTCACCTCCTGAACCCGCGCCTGGCGGGGCGGGACGACGCGAGGCGGGCGGACACAGCGAAACGGGGGTCCGGGGAAGCGAGTTCCCCGGACCCCCGTCGTCGTACGGCCTGGACGGACTAGCCGAGCGGCAGACCCTTGAGCGGCAGCTGGTCGGTCGGCAGGCCGCCCTTGGCCACGCCGTCCGTCGGCAGGCCGCCGCCGGTCGCGGTCTTCGCGGTGTCACCCAGGAGGCCGCCGGCCTGGCCGGCCGTCTCCCCGGCCACCTTCTGCGCGGCGGGCGTCACGGTCTTCGCGACCTTGCCGCCGGTCCTGCCCGCGGCGGGCACCGCCTTCTTGACCGTGTCGCCACCGGACTTGCCGGCCGTCCCGGTGACGTTCTGCGTCGCTCCGTCGAGGGTGTTGCCGACGCTCGCCCCGTCCAGGGCGGTCAGACCGCCGAGGTCGGGGGTGGCCGGCAGTGCGGCCGCGCTGGCGGAGCCGGCCGCACCGACCACGGGCGCCGCTCCCGCTGCGATGAGCAGCGCGACACGGGCGATCCGGCGGGTCAGGGGGAGGGACATGGTGCTCCTTAGACGGGAGAAAACGGTGAACTGTCCGACCGGACCGGCGTACCGGATGCTGGTGTGCCTCCGGTGATCGTTCCGGGCTGGACGCAGTGACTACCGCTCGAAGTCCTCGAAGGTTGCGGTGACCCGACGTAAAGAGTTGGTAATGCGTCGCATAATCAGTTGTGGATAAAAACGGGCAAACGTAGTCCGTCGGGAAAGTCTGACGAATCCTTACGGCCCTTTGTTCTCAAGGGATTTCGCGAGCCTTCGCGTGAGCGGCCGGCAGTCCGTAAAGAACGCGGGCCCGTCGCGGGCGGGGTAATCCGCACGAGTGAGGGCCCGCACTACTGCCCGGTGACGATCCGGACCTCGGACGCGGCCTTCCCCGTGGGGGAGGCGCTCTTCGCGTCGGTCGTGTGCCACGACCCCTCGGACCGTCCGGCGGTCCACTCGCGCCCCGCGTACGACACCCGTTCGATGTGCAGCGCCGAGGAGTTGGCCACCGCCCAGTGGGCCAGCTCCCAGCCGCGCCGGAGCGTCCCGGTCCCGGAGGTGGCGCCCTCGCGCACCGGCACGGTCACGGTGCCGCCGGTCGACGCGGCGGACGACGAGGCCGAGGCACCGGAGGAGACGGAGGCGGTGGGTTCCGGTGACGCCGAGCCGTCCCCGGCGCCGACGGTCGCGCCCGCCTCCTGGAGGACGTCCCGCCCGAAGTCCTTGGCGAGTGCGGCGCGCACCGCGTCCGCACCCCCCGCCGGTGTCGCGTCCGGGCGTCCCTGGCAGGTCAGCGTGGCGGCGGCACGACCGGTGAGCGCGGCGGCCAGCAGCGTCGCGTCCGGCTCGTGCTTGGCGTACGCCTGCGGGAAACCGCTGCGCTGCACCCGCTGCGCCGCGACGGTGAGCGGCAGCCGCGAGTAACCGGGGACCTTCGCCAGATGCTCGTAGAAGACGCCCGAGGCGTACGCCGGGTCCATGATCTGTCGCGGTGTGCCCCAGCCCTGTGAGGGCCGCTGCTGGAACAGGCCGAGGGAGTCACGGTCGCCGTGCTGGATGTTGCGCAGCCCCGACTCCTGGAGCGCCGTCGCGAGAGCGATGGCCACCGCCCGCTCGGGCATCCCCCGGGAGGTGCCGACCGCGGAGATCGTCGCCGCGTTCACCGCCTGCTCGGGGCTGAACTCGTACGACGCGCCGTCGCCCTTGCCGGAGACGACGCTGCACCGGGGCGCGCCCGTGCCGCCCGTGAGGTACTGCACCGCGAGATAGCCCGCGAGCGCGAGCAGGACCACGGCGGCCCCTCCGAAGCGGAGGAGCCGGCGGCGCGGGCGCCGGACGGGGGCGGGGGGCGGCTCTGACACGCGTACAAGGTACTGGAGGTCGCTGTCGGCACCCCCTGGGGCTGTGGACAACCGCCGGGCCGGCCGGGACGTACCACCGCTTCCGGCCCCTTCCGGACCCTTTCGGGGGTGCCGGCCCGGCGCGCTAGGGTCGACGCCATGGCCGACACCTCCCTAGACCTCACCCTGGACGCAGCCGAGCTCACCGCGCAGCTCGTCGACTTCCCCTCGGAGAGCGGCGACGAGAAGCCGCTCGCGGACGCCGTCGAGGCCGCCCTGCGCGCCCTGCCGCACCTGACGGTCGACCGGTACGGCAACAACGTCGTGGCACGCACGCGCCTCGGCCGCGCCGAGCGGGTCGTCCTGGCCGGTCACATCGACACGGTGCCGATCGCGGACAACGTGCCCTCCCGGCTCGACGAGGACGGCGTGCTCTGGGGCTGCGGCACCTGCGACATGAAGTCGGGCGTCGCGGTCCAGCTCCGGATCGCGGCCACGGTCCCCGAGCCCAACCGCGACCTCACCTTCGTCTTCTACGACAACGAAGAGGTGGCGGCCCACCTGAACGGGCTGAAGCATGTCGCCGAGGCCCATCCGGACTGGCTGGAGGGCGACTTCGCGGTCCTCCTCGAACCCTCGGACGGACAGGTCGAGGGCGGCTGCCAGGGCACGCTGCGGGTGCTGCTGAAGACCCGGGGCGAGCGGGCCCACTCGGCCCGCAGCTGGATGGGCTCGAACGCGATCCACGCGGCCTCCCCGATCCTCGCCGCGCTCGCCGCGTACGAGCCGCGCTACCCGGTGATCGACGGCCTGGAGTACCGCGAGGGACTCAACGCGGTGGGCATCTCCGGCGGGGTCGCCGGCAACGTCATCCCCGACGAGTGCGTCGTCACCGTCAACTTCCGCTACGCGCCCGACCGCACCGAGGAAGAGGCGATCGAGCACGTCCGCGCGGTCTTCGCCGACTGCGGCGTGGACGAGTTCGTCGTCGACGACCACAGTGGCGCCGCCCTGCCCGGCCTCTCCCACCCGGCTGCCGCCGCGTTCATCGAGGCCGTCGGGGGCACCCCGATGCCCAAGTACGGCTGGACCGACGTCTCCCGCTTCAGCAGCCTCGGCGTTCCGGCGGTCAACTACGGCCCCGGCAACCCCCACTTGGCGCACAAGAGGGACGAGCGGGTGGAGACGGCCAAGATCCTCGCGGGCGAGGAGCGGCTGCGCTCCTGGCTCACCGCCTGAGACGTACCGACGGCTGTTCGTGGCGGACATGCCCACGTCCCCCCGCCGTAACCAGCGGAGATCTACGCTGGGGCGGAACGACCTTCCCCAGGACCCGGCTCCGGCCGGGGCGGGGGAGACCCGTACGCGGAGGGAGTGGACATGGCTACTGGCAACCCGGAGGGCAAGAAGCGGCCACCGGAGGAGCAGCGGCTGGGCCCGGTGCTGCGCAGGCGGGACCAGGTGCAGGCGAGCACCACGGACCAGCGGCTGCTGGACGCGGGAGGCCCGTCGGACTGGGTGCACACCGACCCCTGGCGGGTGCTGCGCATCCAGTCGGAGTTCATCGAGGGCTTCGGGACGCTGGCCGAACTGCCGCCCGCGATCAGTGTGTTCGGGTCCGCCCGGACGCCGGCCGACTCGTCGGAGTACCAGGCGGGCGTCGCCCTCGGGCGTGGTCTCGTCGAGGCCGGGTTCGCCGTGATCACCGGCGGTGGCCCCGGTGCCATGGAGGCCGCGAACAAGGGTGCCTGCGAGGCCAAGGGCATCTCCGTCGGCCTGGGCATCGAGCTTCCCTTCGAGCAGGGGCTCAACCAGTACGTCGACATCGGCCTGAACTTCCGGTACTTCTTCGTCCGGAAGATGATGTTCGTCAAGTACGCGCAGGGCTTCGTGGTCCTGCCGGGCGGGCTCGGCACCCTTGACGAGCTGTTCGAGGCGCTCACCCTGGTCCAGACGCAGAAGGTCACCCGGTTCCCGATCGTGCTGTTCGGCACGGAGTACTGGGGCGGCCTCGTCGACTGGCTCAAGAACACGCTCATCGCCCAGGGCAAGGCCTCCGAGAAGGACCTGCTCCTGTTCCACCTGACCGACGACGTGGACGAAGCGGTGGCCCTGGTGTCCAAGGAGGCCGGCCGCTAGCGAGCGACCGGGGGCCCGGGAGGGACCGCGGGTTCAGCCCCTCCCGAGCCCCGTGGCACCGGCGCCTACGCCAGCCCGCGCCGGGCCACCGCCGGCGGCCGGTGGCCCGCGATCGACGCCACCATGTCCAGCACCTGCCGGGTCTCGGCGACCTCGTGGACGCGGTAGACCTGCGCCCCCAGCCACGCGGAGACGGCGGTCGTCGCGAGAGTTCCGACGACCCGCTCCTTGACGGGCTTGTCGAGCGTCTCGCCCACGAAGTCCTTGTTGGAGAGGGAGACGAGCACCGGCCACCCGGTCTCGACCATCTCTCCGAGCCGCCGGGTCGCCTCCAGGCTGTGCCGGGTGTTCTTCCCGAAGTCGTGCCCGGGATCGATGAGCACCGACTCGCGGGGCACCCCCAGGGAGACCGCGCGCTCCGCCAGACCGACCGTCACGCGCAGGATGTCGGCCATCACGTCGTCGTACGCGGCCCGGTGCGGGCGGGTCCGCGGCTCCGTCTCCCCGGCGTGCGTGCACACCAGGCCCACCCCGTACCGGGCGGCCACCTCCGCCAGCCGCGGGTCCACCCCGCCCCAGGCGTCGTTCAGCAGATCGGCGCCCGCCTCGCAGACCGCCTCGCCCACCTCGTGCCGCCAGGTGTCGACGCTGATGATCACGTCGGGGAAGGTGCGGCGCACCTCGGCGACGAAACCGACCGTACGGCGCGCCTCCTCCTCGGCGGTGACCTCGTCGCCGGGGCCGGCCTTGACCCCGCCGATGTCGATGATGGCGGCGCCCTCGGACACCGCCTGCTCCACGCGCGCGAGGGCGGGCTCGTCCCGGAAGGTGGCCCCCTGGTCGTAGAACGAGTCCGGGGTCCGGTTCACGATCGCCATGATCACCGGCTCCCGCGGGTCGAATTCACGCCTGCCCAGCCTGAGCATCCCCTATGACCTCTCCCAGTGGTTACCGCCGATGAACCGCCTGCGACCTTAACTGTCAGACTCGCATGGCACGATCGGAGCCTGACACTTCCGGCGTCAGACTGCTTTCCCGTCAGTATCAGCACCTCCGGCACCCGTACGCGCCGGCATCCGTACTTCGCGTCGGCGCGCTCCGCGCCGGCACCAGAGCGTGGGGACCTCCAGCGATGTTCATGTTCTTGTTCCTCGTCGTCGCGCTCGTCGTCGTGGTCGCCGCGGTCACCGTCTCCGTGGTGGGCGGCGGCGAGAGCACCCCGCTTCCCGACGCCGAGCCCGAGCGGCTGCACGACCCGCTGCCGTACGACCGTCCCGTGCACCGGGGTGACGTGGACGCGGTGCGCTTCCCGGTCGCCGTGCGCGGCTACCGCATGGCGGACGTGGACGACGTCCTCGGGCGTCTCAGCGCCGAGATCGGTGAGCGGGACGCGCGGATCGCCGACCTGGAGTCCGCGCTCGCGGGGGCCCGCGCGGCGAGCGCCCCCACCTCGCTGCGCAAGCACCCGCAGGACGAGCGGTGAGCGACGCGCTGGCCGGTCCCGACGGGGTGCTGCGCTGCCCCTGGGCGCTGTCGACCGAGGACTACGTGGCGTACCACGACGAGGAGTGGGGCCGCCCGGTCCACGGCGACCAGGCGCTGTACGAGCGGCTGTGCCTGGAGGCCTTCCAGTCCGGCCTGTCCTGGATCACCATCCTGCGGCGCCGCCCCGGCTTCCGCGCCGCGTTCGCGGGCTTCGGGATTCCTGAGGTCGCGGCGTTCACGGACGCCGACAAGGAGCGCCTGCTCGCCGACCCGGGCATCATCCGCAACCGCGCCAAGATCGAGGCGACGGTCTCCAACGCGCGCGTGCTGGCCGACTGGGCCCCGGGCGAGCTGGACGAACTGATCTGGTCCTTCGCCCCCGACCCGGCGACCCGCCCGGCCCCGCACAGGCTTTCCGACGTCCCCGCCGTCACCGACGAGTCGACCGCCCTGTCCAAGACGCTCAAGAAGCGCGGCATCCGCTTCGTGGGTCCCACGACCGCGTACGCCCTGATGCAGGCGTGCGGACTGGTGAACGACCACCTGGCGGACTGCGGGGCGCGCGACGCCGTCTGACGGGCGCCGGGGACGGCGACCGGCGTGCGGCCGAGACATCGAACGGGAAGGGGCGCCACGGGCCGTTCACGGCCCGTGGCGCCCCTTCCCGTCAACCGCCGGACGGTCAGCGTCCGAGGTACTTGGGCTTCTCCTTGTCGACGAACGCCTGGACCGCGATGGTGTGGTCCTCGGAGGCACCGGCCCGCGACTGGAGTTCGTCCTCCTTCTCCAGGGTCTCGTCGAGCGAGTGGGTCAGCCCGAACGTGAGGGACTCCTTCAGCGCCGCGTAGGCGAGCGTCGGCCCCGCGGCCAGCGCCCGCGCCACCTTCTCCGCCTCAGCACGCAGATCCGCGGCCGGAACGAGCCTGTTCGCGATACCCAGTTCGTAGGCCTCCTGCGCGCTGATGCTGCGCGGGAAGAGCAGCAGGTCGGCGGCGCGGCTCGGGCCGACCACCCGGGGCAGCGTCCAGGACACCCCGGAGTCGGCGGTCAGCGCGACCCCGGCGAACGAGGTGTTGAAGGCGGCCGTGTCGGCGACCACGCGGTAGTCCGCGGCGAGCACGAACCCGAAGCCGGCACCCGCCGCGACGCCGTTGACGCCGGCCACCACGGGCTTCGCCGCACCCGTCAGGGCCCGCACGATGGGGTTGTAGTGCTCGCGCACGGTGCTCATGGTCCGGCCCGCCCCGGACTGCCGGTCGGCGGCCAGCAGCCCGATGTGCTCCTTCAGGTCCTGCCCGACGCAGAACGCCCGGTCGCCCGCGGCGGTCAGCAGGATCGCCCGCACGCCCTCGTCGGCCGCCGCCTCCTGTGCCGCGTCACGGAGGGCGACCTTGGTCCCGGTGTTCATCGCGTTCATCGCCTCGGGGCGGTTCAGCGTGATCGTCGCGAGTCCGTCGCTCACCTCGTAGAGCACGGTGTCGGCCATGGTGGGTCCCCTCCGGTGTCGCGGCTCCGTCGTACCGTCCGGTACGTCCTGTCCGATGACAGCATGGCGGAGATCACCGGCGGTGGAGCCGGCCGGTCATGTGACCTGCGTCAAAGAATTCCGTGCCCTGGAAGTCCATGCGGCGGCGCAGTATCGCAGTCACATCGCCGAATTGAGTGGTTTTGCTCAAGCGCGTTGCGCAAGCGATGCCGACTGATGTTGGTCATCGGGTCCTGAGATGCGGGATAATGGCCTGGAAGCAATGTGTTCGATGCCGGTGACGTGTGTCCTATGAGAGGACACGCGTGCCCTCCGAGGGGGCCGTCGGCGACGATGAGCTGGTTTCAGGAAGGGGAACGAGCATGGCGGCCATGAAGCCGCGGACGGGCGATGGCCCGCTCGAGGTGACCAAGGAGGGGCGGGGCATCGTCATGCGCGTTCCGCTCGAAGGCGGCGGTCGGCTCGTCGTCGAGCTGACCCCTGACGAGGCCGACGCGCTCGGCGACGCTCTCAAGAAGGTCGTCGGCTGACGCGGAACGCGACCCTACCTCTTCAGCTTCCCCGGCACCGTACCTGGTGTCGGGGAAGCTGTCTTTTCGGGCGGAGAACACTGCCCCGCCGCCCCGGCCGGAGCCCGCAGTTTCGGTGTATGGCCTGGTCAGAGGTGTGCGACGGGGTGTGCGGTGGGGGAGGGGAGGGCGCGGCAGATCAGCGCTTGACCGCGCACAGCAGGCCATCGCCCACCGGCAGCAGCGACGGCACCAGCTCCTGGCTCTCGCGCACCGCGCGCAGCAGTTCGCGCAGGCGGCTCACCTCGGCCGGCTGGGGTCCCGAGTCCACCGTGCGGCCGTCCGCGAAGACGCCCTCGAAGACGACGAGCCCGCCCACGCGCAACAGGCGCAACGATTCAGCGAGGTAGTCGAGGCACTCCAGACGGTCGCCGTCACAGAAGACGAGGTCGTATCCGGCGTCCGCGAGGCGGGGCAGGACGTCCAGCGCGCGGCCCGGGATGAAGCGCGCGCGGTTGGTGGCGAAACCGGCGGCACGGAAGGCCTGGCGGGCGAACTGCTGGCGCTCCGGCTCCGGATCCACGGTGGTCAGTACCCCGTCCGGCCGCATCCCGTGCAGCAGATGGATCCCGGAGACGCCGGTCCCGGTCCCGATCTCCGCGACCGCCTTCGCGTCCACGGTGGCGGCGAGCATCCGCAGCGCCGCACCCGTGCCGGGAGACACCGAGCGCATGCCTGCCTCGCGGGCCCGGTCCCGGGCCCAGCGCAGCGTCTCGTCCTCGGCGACAAAGGCGTCGGCGAACGCCCAGCTCGTCTGCCGGTTGCCGGTAATGACCCTCTCCTGTCCCCGTGGTTGCCTGGGCGTGACTGTATCCGTTGGTGCCGGGAACCTGCTGATGGGACCGGGCGTTTAGAGGGGTGGGGAAACAGAGCGGGGGAAAGACGATGGACCAGCGCACGGAGCGAGGTGACGGGCAGGTGCTGACGCACCCATATGAGCCCGTATCAAATTCTCGTAAAACCGCTTATCCGGAGCTAACGGGCGAGGTGGCTATGGTAGGGGCTCCACTGGACACCACCAGAGCCGACAGGGGAGGTGCGGCTGCGCCTGTGGATCGAGGCGGAGTGCTCCGGCGCCTGCTCAGATCAGCGGGTGAGCCGAAATCCGTGACCGACAACGCTGACCAGTCCCATGCTGCTGCCCCTGTGCAGACCGCGACGTTCACCACCGACGCGGAGTCGCAGCCGTGGACTCCGCCCACGTGGGAGGAGATCGTCAGCACCCACAGCGGCCGCGTCTACCGCCTCGCCTACCGCCTCACGGGCAACCAGCACGACGCCGAGGATCTCACGCAAGAGGTCTTCGTCCGCGTCTTCCGCTCGCTGTCCACGTACACGCCCGGGACTTTCGAGGGCTGGCTGCACCGCATCACCACGAACCTCTTCCTGGACATGGTGCGCCGCAAGCAGCGCATCCGTTTCGACGCCCTCGGCGACGACGCGGCCGAGCGCCTGCCCAGCAGAGAACCCTCCCCGCAGCAGGTCTTCAACGACGCGCACTTCGACGCCGACGTCCAGCAGGCGCTGGACACCCTCGCGCCCGAGTTCCGCGCCGCCGTCGTCCTCTGCGACATCGAAGGACTGTCGTACGAGGAGATCGCCGCGACCCTGGGCGTCAAGCTCGGCACGGTCCGTTCCCGGATCCACCGCGGCCGCTCCCAGCTGCGCAAGGCCCTGGCACACCGGTCCCCCGAGGCACGCGCCGAGCGACGCTCGTTCGCGGCCCGCGTGCCCGTGCTGGGGGGAGGGGGCGCGACCGCGTGAGTGGAACCCGTCCCACCCCTGCCGAGCAGCATCTTGGGGACCGACTTTCCGCCCTGGTGGACGGAGAGCTCGGTCATGAGTCGCGCGACCGTGTCCTCGCCCACCTCGCGACCTGCGCGAAGTGCAAGGCCGAGGCCGACGCCCAGCGACGCCTGAAGAACGTCTTCGCCGAAATGGCCCCGCCGCCCCCGTCCGAAAGCTTCCTGGCCCGTCTTCAGGGACTGCCCGGCGGAGGTGACTCCGACAGCGGTTCGCCGTTCGGCGGAGGTGCGTTCGGAGGAAGACTTCCCGGCGGCTCCGCGGGCCCGGGCATGCCCGGCGTCTTCGGAGTTCGGGGTGAGCCCTTCGGCTACGTGCCCGCGGGACCGCACGCCGACGTGCTGCCTCCTTCCTCCGGGCGCGGCTTCCACATCCATGACGTCGGCCGTCACGAAGCCGAGCGGTCGGCCTCACGCGGGCTGCGCTTCGCGGCCGCCGCGGCCGGCGCGGTGTCCTTGGCCGCCGTCGCGCTCGGCGGAGTCTCGACCGGCATCGCCGGGGACACCGTGGACGCGCGCGGAGGCTCCGGTCTCGGAAGCAACGTGACGCCCGCCCGGACCCAGGGCACCGGTACGCCCACGACCCCCGAGGCACAGCGCCGCCGGTCGGTCGGACCGCTGCTCGCCCAGGGCGAGCGCTCTCTCGGCAACGCTCCGGTCGCCCCGACCGAAGTGTCCGCCCCGCTGCTGCCCGGAGTCCCCGCTCCGGCGAACCGCGGTGCGGATGCCGTGCACACGCTGACGACCCCGGTCGTCGCCGGTGCCGCCGCCATGTCCCCGCTGATACGCCCGCTCTCCAGCGCCCAGCCGGTCGCGCTGAACACGTGGTCCGCCGCCTCGGAGACCACGGCCCCAGGGCTGCTCGCCGCCCCCGCCGCCACACCGTCCCCCTCTTCCTCCACGTCCCCCACCTCCCCCTCCGCCCGTAGCCTTCGCTGACCCTGCCCTCTGCGCGGCGGCCCGTGAACCTGGTTGAATCCGGGGTGGGCCGCGCCCGCGGGAGGGATTCGGGCGTGGCGTCGACCGGTCTGTGGTGACCGTCGGCGAGTGGTGCCGCGGGCCAGGTGTGGGGAGAGCATGAACGAGGGGAAGCCCACGAAGGCGAAGTGGTGGAGCAGGCCCCGGCCGCACGGTCCGGGCCCCGACACCCCACCGGCTCCTCTCACGAGCCCGGCAGCCGAAGGCCCAGCCACCGAACCGGCGGCCGAGCCGGCCGGCTCGGCCGGGCGCCCCGGTCCCTCCGAGCCCGCTCCCGCGCGGCCGGGCATTCCTGAACCCCGGGCGCAGGTGCCGGGGGCCCGAGAGGGCGCTGCACGGGACGCACACCTGCCGGAGGTTCCAGGGGCCGACACCGGTGACTCGCCGGTGCCTGGGCCACATGAGGCCGATGCCGATGCCGGTGACGCGCCGGTGCTCGGGCCACGTGAAGCCGACACCGGTGACTCGCCGGTGCCTGAGCCACGGGAAGCCGATGCCGGTGATGCGGACCTGGCCGGGGCCGATGGCGACTCGCGTCTCACGGAAGACCGTGTGACCGGGACCGGTGAGCCGCGCCTGCCGGAGAACCGTGAGCACGACGCCGACGCCGCTGCCTATTTCGACGCCGACACCGATGCCGGCCGTGTGTACGTGGCCGGAGCCGGCGAGGGTGCCGACGGCGATCTGTCGCTGCCGGGAGCCCGTGAGGGCGACACCGGTGACTCGCCGGTGCCTGAGCCACGGGAAGCCGATGCCGGTGATGCGGACCTGGTCGGGGCCGATGGCGACTCGCGTCTCACGGAAGACCGTGTGACCGGGACCGGTGAGCCGCGCCTGCCGGAGAACCGTGAGCCCGACGCCGACGCCGACGCCGACGCCGCTGCCTATGTCGACGCCGACGCCGATGCCGGCCGTGTGTACGTGGCCGGAGCCGGCGAGGGTGCCGACGGCGACCTGTCGCTGCCGGGAGCCCGTGAGGCCGACACCGGTGACTACGAGCTGGCGCGGCCTGCCGCGAACACCGGCCCGGCGCGAGAGGCGGGCTCCGCACACCCCGGCGTCGGGCTCGGCCCGGTCTCCGACTCCGACGGGCCGTCCGGGGCCGTCGAGGTCGTCCCCGAGCAAGCGTCCGGCGCCGCACCCACCGGGCCGCACGGCCCCGGCGCACCTTCCCTGACCGGCGACGGCACGGGCCCCGGTGACGACGGGGACTACGAGCTGGCGCGGCCCGCTGTGGCGCGTCCGGAGCCCCTGCACGCCTCCGACCCCTACAGCACCCCTCCCTACGGCCACCCCGGCCCCTGGGCCCCCGCTCCGCCCGTCCAGCACCCCACCACCCCCCACGCCGAGGGCTCCGGCCTGTCCGCGGCGATTCCGGCGCAGGCCCGGGCACCCCTCGACCCCGCGCCCCAGGACGTCCCGCTCCCGATCCCCGAGGACGCGGCCCCGGACCCCTGGCGCAACTACGACCCCTGGGCAGCACCGGCACCGCTCCAGCAGAACGGGGGCGCCGTGCCCACCGTGACGCAGCGCCGCGGGCGGACGCGGAAGACCCTCGTGTTCGCGGCCGTCGTGCTCGCGCTGCTGTCCGGCGGGGTCGGCGGGGTCGTGGGCGCGTATCTGCAGCGCAACGAGGGGATGACGAGGGTCGAGCTGCCGCAGGCCGCCAAGGAGGCCCCCGGGCGGTCCCCGGACAGCGTGGCCGGCATCGCGGCACGCGCGCTCCCCGGCGTCGTCACCCTGCATGTGCGGGGAAGCGAGGAGGAGGGCACCGGCACGGGGTTCGTCCTCGACGGCCGGGGACACATCCTCACCAACAACCACGTGATCGAACCCGCCGGCGACAGCGGTGAGATATCGGTGACGTTCAGCGGCGGCGAAACCGCGAAGGCGAAGATCGTCGGGCACGACAGCGGCTACGACCTCGCCGTCGTGAAGGTCTCCGGCGTCTCGGGACTCGCCCCCATGCCGCTCGGGAACTCCGACAGCGTCCAGGTCGGCGACCCCGTCGTCGCCATCGGCGCGCCCTTCGACCTCGCCAACACCGTCACCTCCGGGATCATCAGCGCCAAGGAGCGGCCCATCACGGCGGGCGGTGAGAAGGGCGACGGCAGCGACGTCTCGTATGTGGACGCCCTGCAGACCGACGCCCCGATCAACCCGGGCAACTCGGGCGGCCCGCTCCTCGACTCGCGGGCCCGGGTCATCGGCATCAACAGCGCCATCCGCTCCGCCGACAACGGCTCCGACCTGGAGAGCGGTCAGGCCGGCTCCATCGGCCTGGGCTTCGCCATCCCCGTGAACCAGGCCAGGCGGGTCGCCGAGGAACTCATCAACACCGGTCGGGCCACGCACCCGGTGATCGGTGTCACGCTCGACATGAACTACTCGGGTGACGGCGCGCGGGTCGGCACGAAGACCGCCGACGGCGGCCCGCCGGTCAGCTCGGGCGGACCCGGCGCCGAGGCGGGCATCAAGGCGGGCGACGTCATCACCGAGGTCGACGGCACGCGGGTGCACTCCGGTGAGGAACTCATCGTGAAGACCCGCGCCCACCGGCCCGGGGACCGCCTCCGGCTCACCGTTCACCGGGGCGGCGCGGACCGCACGCTGACCCTCGTCCTCGGATCCGCCGACGGCGACTGAGACCCCGCGAGCCCCGGCCCGGGAATGACACGAACCTCACAACGGAGGACGACACCGCAGCTCCGGACGGCAAACATCACGGAAAACCAGAGGCACACAGCAAGTCGGAAGCCCCTGGACAGTTCCGGACGGACGGGATGGCCGGGTACCGTTGGCCACGGCCCGGACCACGGAACACTCCCGAGGGCCGAGGCCCGGACATCGCAAGGAGCTACCAGGTGTTCAATGACATAGGACCACTTGAGCTGGTGACGCTCGTCGTCCTCGCCGTGCTCGTGTTCGGTCCGGACAAGCTCCCGAAGATGATTCAGGACGTCACCCGCACCATCCGCAAGATCCGTGAGTTCTCGGAGAGCGCCAAGGCGGACATCCGTGACGAGCTCGGCCCCGAGTTCAAGGACTTCGAGTTCGAGGACCTGAACCCCAAGACGTTCCTGCGCAAGCAGCTGGACAACGACGAGCTGGGGCTCAAGGAGATCCGTAACGGCTTCGACCTGAAGAAGGAGATGGCCGAGGTCACGGACGCGGTGCACAGCCGGGAGTCCGACTCCTCCGCCTCTTCGAAGGGCTCGGCCGGCGGTTCCGTCGACATGACGAAGAAGCCCGAGAAGGCCGACCCGGACGAGCGCCCGCCCTACGACGCCGACGCCACCTGATCCACGGCGCCCGGCCGCCACCGAGCCGGAACGCCAAGCAGGAACGCCATAGCGCGACGCGGAGCCGCGAGACCGGCTCCCCGTGACGGCGTGCCGGGGCCGGAAACATGCCCCGACCGGCCCGTTTGTGCCGTGCACACGCCCCACGCGCCGGGCGCTTTCGCCGCTGCTCGCGGCGGTGTCGCTATGCTGCCCAGTTGTTGTGCGGACCGAAGGACGCCCGAGGGGGGCGGGCCACCCGGTCCGCCGAGAACGAGGAGGCGTCCGGCAGATGGAGACGACAAGTCGGGTAGGCGCGCAGGCGCCGGTCGCGGTTGAGGGACAGCAGGTCTCCACCGCCCGGCGTACGGTCGACGGCTACCTGCTGGCGCCCTTCCCCTGGTACGGCCTCGACGAGGCCTTCACGGGGCCGCGCTGGCTGATGCAGGTGGGTATGTCGGCGGAAGGCGTCGTCGAGCACGGTTCGATCGGCCACGGCGACGAGCCGGTGGTGCGCCCCGAGCCGGCCGACGACAAGGAGCGGTTCGCGGTGGTCGTCACCGTCGCCGCCAACCCCGACCGGCGCAGCGCCGACGGCACGGGCCTGCTGGAGGCCACCTCGGTCTCCTCGGCCGCCTGGCTGGCCGGTGTGGGGCTGCTGTCCTTCACCTGGCCCGGCCAGATGGACCACACGCTGCGCGACGACTGGCTGGACCAGCAGACCGAGACCGCCTGGGTGCTGGCGGACGACCTGGACGGCTCGGACTGGTCCACGCTGTCCCTCCCCGTGGACGGGGTCCCCACGACCTTCCACTACCGCGAGTCCGAGTTCGGCTGGGTGCTCGCCGGCTCCACCCAGGAGGGCGTCCACGTGGGCGCGTACGGGCGGGGCATGAGCGCGTACGGGCTCGGCTTCGCGATGATCAAGGACATCGGCGCGTACGCCTAGGACGACCGGCCGCGGCCGGTACGAAGGAGGGGGGGGCGGCCCCCCCCGCGGGGGCCCCCCCGAGCGAGCAGGGAGGAGAGGGGGGGGCCGGGAGATGAT